>JBBSTS010000041.1:0-8597 GCA_038235675.1 Myxococcota bacterium
AGGCGCCCACGCTCGGTGGGGCGCATCGCCGCAAGCGCATCCATCGCCAGCGTCAACGCCGGCGGCGCCTCCTGCTCGCGCTGCCGGCTCTGGTCGGAGTTGAGCGGCGGCGGCGGCAGCCGCACGCGGGCGGCAGTGAGCGCCTCCGGCGGCGTACGCTTTGGCGGCGGCAGGGCGGCGGCGATGCCGCGGACGGCCCCCCCCCGCTCGGCCTTGGCGGCCCCCTTGGCCACCCCGCGACGGTCCTGGGGCGCGCCGGGCTCAGCGGTGGGTGCCTTCTGGCTTGGGGCGCCGCGCGGCGCCGGCGACGATGGTCGTAAAGGCTGCCTGCGGGTTTTGTCGATGGTCATGCCGGCCCTATCTCCGGCGTCGCATCGCGGGACGCCCTCGTCCGCCAATTAAAGCGCAGGCGCCCCGCCGGGCGCCATTAAGGCGCGCGGCGCCGCAAGAAGGCGGGGATGCCGAAGTCGTGCGCCTCCGCCTCGCCCACCTGGCCGCGCGGCTGGCGGCTGCGCTCCTCCGCCCAACGGTTGCGGATCATCGTCGGCACGTCCTGCTCCGGCGCCGGTGCTTGGCGCTCGGCAGCGGCGTCGCGGCGGGCCTCCACCTGGTCGAAGCCGGTGGCGATCACCGTGACCTTGATCTCGTCGTCCATCGCCGGGTCGATGACCGAGCCGAAGATGATGTTTGCCTCGTCGTCGGCCGCCTCTTGGATGAGGCTGGATGCCTGGTGGATCTCGTGCAGGGTCATGCCGCTGCCGCCAGTGACATTGATGAGGATGCCGGTGGCGCCGTCGATGCTGACGTCCTCGAGCAGCGGCGAAGAGACCGCCTGGGTGGCGGCATCCAGCGCCCGGCGCGGCCCGCTGGCGCGGCCGCTGCCCATCAGCGCCAGCCCCTGGTCGCTCATGATCGTGCGGACGTCGGCGAAGTCGACGTTGACGATGCCGTGGAAGGTGATCAGGTCGCTGATCCCCTGCACCGCGCCCATGAGCACGTCGTCGACTTTTCTAAAGGCTTCCAACATCGAGGTGTCATCCCCGCTGATGGTTAGGAGGCGCTGGTTGGGGATGGTGATCAGGGTGTCCACCGCCTCGCGCAAGGCAGCGATCCCCTGATCGGCGTGGCGACGGCGGCGGTTGCCCTCGAAAAAGAACGGCTTGGTGACGACGCCGACCGTCAGGGCCCCGAGGCTGCGGGCGATCGACGCGATCACCGGTGCTGCGCCGGTGCCGGTGCCGCCGCCCATGCCGGCGGTGACGAAGACCATGTCGGCCCCCTGCAGGGCCGCGGCGATCTGCTCGCGGTCCTCCATCGCCGCCTCGCGGCCGACGTCGGGGTTGGCGCCGGCGCCGAGGCCCTTGGTCAGCGAATGGCCGAGCTGGATTTTGCCTGGCGCCAGATTGGCCGCCAGAGCCTGACGATCGGTGTTGGCCCCCAAAAATTCGACGCCGTGAATGTTGGCCTCGATCATGGTGTTGATGGCGTTGCCGCCGCCCCCGCCGACGCCGATGACTTTAATGGTGGCGTCGTGCGTGCTGTTGTCGACGATCTCGATCATGGCCTGCCGCTCACTTTCTGCGTAAAAGTTTTGTGCTAAAAAATCTCGCCGATCCAGTTGCGCATGCGGCCGCGTATCCGGCGCATCAGCGAATCGTTGCGCAATTTGAAGGCGCGGCCCTCGCCGTGCGAGCGCCCAAAGAGCACCAGGCCCACGCCGGTGGCGAACACCGGGCTGCGCACCACGTCCACCAAGCCACCGACGCCCTGCGGCGTCCCCGCCCGCACCGGCAGGCCGACGATGTCCTCGGCGACTTCGGCCATGCCCGGCAGCAGCGTCGTGCCGCCGGTGATGACCAGGCCGCTGCTGAGCAGCTCGGCGCAGCCGCTCTGGGCAATTTCTTTTTGCACCAGACAAAACATTTCTTCGACGCGCGGCTCGATGATCTCGGTGAGCAGCTGGCGCGACAGCACCCGCGGCTTGCGGCCGCCGACGCTGGGCACCTCGACCACCTCGTCTTTGCCCACCAGGCTGGAGTGGGCGCAGCCGTAGGCCTGCTTGAGGCGCTCGGCCTCCTCGGTGGGGGTACGCAGGCCGACGGCGATGTCGCCGGTGATGTGGTCGCCGCCCAGCGGCAGCACGGCCGTGTGCACGATGCTGCCGCCGCTCCACAGCGCGATGTCGGTGGTGCCGCCACCAAAATCCACCAGCGCCACCCCCAGCTCTTTCTCGTCCATCGACAGCACCGCGTCGGAAGAAGCGAGCTGCTCGAGGACCATGTCGCTGACCGTCAAACCACAGCGCTGGGCGCACTTGATGATGTTCTGCGCCGAGGAGACGGCGCCGGTGACGATGTGCACCTTGGCCTCTAGACGCACGCCGCTCATCCCCAGAGGCTCGCGGATGCCATCCTGCTCGTCGATAATGTATTCCTGCGGCAGGATGTGCAGCACCTCGCGGTCGGTGGGGATGGCCACCGCACGGGCGGCGTCGATCACCCGCGTCACGTCGGGATTTGCCACCTCACGGTCTTTGACCGCGACGATGCCGTGGCTGTTGAAGCCCTTGATGTGGCTGCCGGCAATCCCCGCATAAACGTGGGTCACCTCACAGCCGGCCATCAGCTCCGCCTCGCGCACCGCCGCCTTGATGCTTTTGACGGTGGACTCGATGTTGATCACCACGCCCTTGCGCAGCCCCTTGGAAGGATGGGTGCCGAAGCCGACGATGTTGACCTTGCCGCCTGGCTGCACCTCGCCGATCATGGCGCAGATTTTGGTGGTGCCGATGTCGAGTCCTGCGACCAGCTCAGCTTTCTGTACCATGCGCCCCTCGCGTCGAAGGATGCCCCGGCGCATCCGACAGCCGAACCTGCACCCGACCAGAATTCTTCGAACCGTCGGCCCAAATGACCGCCGGCGTCTGCGACTTCTCGAGCAAAAACCGTAAGGTCGACAGCGCCAACGGCAGGCGCTGTTGCGGCGTTTTTCCTAAGAACAGGCGGACGCGATGCTCGCCGCTGACCAGCGTCTCGACCACCGCGCTCCAGCCCACCTGTGGGTCCCAGTGTAGCTCGTCTAGGCTGCTGATCTCCATGGGATGCGATGAAATAGCCGCCGCCAGCGCGGTCGACTGCTGCACCCGATTTTGCACCTGGGAGGTGCTCAGGCCACTGCCTTGGGCAGGCAGGCCGGTGACCACCGGCAGATTTAATTTGTCGGCGGCGCTGAAGGTTTTGAAAAGCTCGCCGCGATCGTTGGCGACGTAGAGCTCTTTGAGGCTCACCAACACACTCGGTCGCTGCTCACGCACCCGCACCGTCAGCCGCCCAGGCAGCTGGCGGTGGACGACGGCGCGGTCGACGAAGGGGTGGCGCATGATCTTCTGCGCCACCCCGTCACGGTCGACCAGCAGCAGTGGGCTCCCAAGCGGCACGTCGGCCAAGGCCACCACCTGCGCCGCACTCAACAGGCGGCGGCCGCCGGCGGCGCCCGCAGCCCGGACGGTGCCGTCCTCGACGACGATCTGCCGCAGCGCCAGGCGCGGGCTGTGCATCACCCCGTCCCAGAAGGCCAAGCAGCCGCAGGTGCACAGCGCAATGCCGCCCACCCCGGCGCTGAAGCTCAGCAGCGGCAGGGCGGCGCAGCGCAGCGCGGCGTACAAGCGGCACCGCGCCGCCCAGGCAGTCGAGGGTCTTAGGCGCCGGTTGCGGCCTCCGCCCCCAGCGCGCGGGCTCGAGGGCGGCGAGGGCGCCTCGCTGCCGCGGTAGATGCGGTCGCCCTGTAAAACGTAAGGTGCACCAGAGGGCGCGTCATGCATGGGGGACTGCTTGGCCGGTCGCCAGCATGCCGAGTACCTCCTCGCCGACGTGGTAGATGGAACCTGCGCCCAGGGTCAGCAACAAATCGCCGCCATGCAAGCGGGCACAGATCTTTGCCGCCGCGCCCGCCGCCGCGCCAAGCTCGTAGACGTGCCCGTGCCCCAGCACGCGCACCGCCGCACACAGGGCGGCGGCGTCGATGCCGGGGAGCGGCGCCTCACCGGCCGGGTAGACGTCGGTGACGAAAAGAAGGTCGCAGACGGCCAGCGCGGCGGCGAAGGCGGCCATAAAATCGCGCGTGCGGCTGTAGCGGTGTGGCTCGAAGACCACCACCAGCCGCCGATCGTAGGCCTCCTGCGCCGCCTGCAGGGTCACCTCGATCTCGGTGGGGTGGTGGCCGTAGTCGTCGACCACCAAAATGTCGGCGACGCTGCCTTTGATCTCGAAGCGGCGACCGATGCCGGCGAAGCTCTTGAGCGCGGCGGCCGTCTCGGCGAAGGGCACCCCCACCTCCTCGGCGACGACGATGCTGGCCAGGGCGTTGAGGACGTTGTGGCGTCCCAACAGGCGCACCGTCACCTCGCCGAGGCGCTCACTGCGGCGGCGCACGACGAAGCGCATGGCGCCGTCTTTGACCTGCACCTCCTCGGCGACGAAGCTCGCCTGCGGGTCGAACCCGTAGGTGAGCAGCCGGCCACGCAGCCGCGGCAGCATCGCTTTGACGTTGGGGTCGTCGGCACAGAGGATGGCGGCGCCGTAGAACGGCACCTTGTTGGTGAAGTCGACGAAGGCGTCGGTGATCTGCGCCAGGCCGCCGGCCCAGTGGTCGAGGTGCTCTAGCTCGACGTTGGTGACCACCGCGATGGTGGGCACCAGGCGCAAGAAGCTGCCGTCGGACTCGTCCGCCTCGGCCACCAAGTACTCGCCGGCGCCCAAGCGGGCGTTGGTGCTGATGGATTTGAGCCGGCCGCCGATGACGATGGTGGGGTCGAAGCCCCCCTGCGCCAGCACGGTGGCGATGAGCGAGGTGGTGGTGGTCTTGCCGTGGGTGCCGGCGACGGCGATGCCGTACTTCAGGCGCATCAGCTCGGCGAGCATTTCGCCGCGCTGGATCACCGGGATGCCGCGCGCCCGCGCCGCGGCGACCTCGGGGTTGTCGGCGCGCACCGCCGTGCTGGTGACCAGCACGTCGGCGTCGGCGACCTGCGCCTCGGCGTGGCCCTCGTAGAAGCGCACCCCCATGGAAACCAAACGCCGGGTCAGCGCGGTGGCGCGTAAGTCGGAGCCGCGCACGTCGTAACCCAGCGTGAGCAGCACCTCGGCGATGCCGCTCATGCCGATGCCGCCGATGCCGACGAAGTGCAGCCGCCGTGCCCGCCCCCTAAACACGCGCCATCTCCCGCAGCACGACGTCGGCGATGTCGCTGAGGGCCTCCGGCCGTCCCATGGCGTGGGCGGCGGCCGCCATCGCCTGCAGGCGCTCGGGGGCGAGCGCAAGCTCTGCCAAGCAGCGGGCCAGCGGCGCGGGCCGCAGATCCGCCTGGAGGATCATCTGCGCCGCGCCGGCGGCCACGAGCAGGCGGGCGTTGTGCGCTTGGTGGTTGCCGGCGGCGGCCGCGAAGGGCACCAGGATCGCCGGCCGGCCGCAGACGCACAGCTCGGCGACGGTGGTGGCGCCGGCGCGGCTCAGCACCAGGTCATGGCCTGCGTAGGCCGCCGCCATGTCGTCGATGAACGCGCTCGCTTGCAGGGCGGTGCCGGCGGCCAAGGTGCCGCCCTCGAGCGCAGCACGGTAGGCGGCGGCCACCTTGGCGTGGTCGGCGGTGCCGGTCTGGTGAGTGACCTGCAGCGGCAGCTGCAGGCGCATGAGCTCTACGAGCAGGCCAAGCATGCAGTCGTTGAGCACCCGCGCCCCCTGCGAGCCGCCGAGCACCAGCAGGCGCAGCGGCCGCTGCGGCCGATAGGGCTGCGCGCGCACCGCCTGCAGCTCGGCGCGCACCGGGTTTCCCAGCACCAGCGTCTTGTGCGCCGGCAGCTCTGGACAGGGCAGGCCGGCCACCACGCGCGCGGCGAAGCGGGCGAGGATGCGGGTGGTTACCCCGGCGGTGGCGTTCTGCTCCAAAACGACGCAGCGCACGCCTGCCAGGTGGGCGGCCAGCATCGCCGGTCCGGCGGCATAGCCGCCGACGCCGATGGCCAGCTGCGGCCGCAGGCGACGCACCAGCAGGGCTGCCTGCAGCAGGCTCCACGGCAGCCGAAAGAGCCCCGCCATAAGCTTTTTGACCCCGACGTTGCGCAGGCCGCGCACCGCCAACAGGCGCAGCTCGAAGCCGGCCTGGGGCACCACCCGCGTCTCCAGGCCTCGCGCGGTGCCGACGAACACCAGCCGGGCGGTGGGGTGGCGACGGCGGATCTCCTGCGCCAAGGCGATGCCGGGAAAAAGGTGGCCGCCGGTGCCGCCGCCGGCGATCATCACGGTCATCACCAAGGCGGGCCTCCCAGACTGTGTGCCTCGTCGTGGACGTCACGGGCGATGCGCAGCAGCAGGCCGACAGCGATGAGGCTGACCACCAGGTTGGAGCCGCCGTAGCTGATAAAGGGCAGCGGCAGCCCCTTGGTGGGCAAGAGGCCGGTGGCGACGCAGGTGTTGAAGACCGCGGGGATCCCTAGGAGCGACGCCACCCCCATCGCCAGGAATTGATCGAAGGGCTCGGCGGCGCGGGTGGCCAGGTAGATGGCGCGCCCCACCAGCACCGCAAAACAAACCACCATGCCCACCACGCCCACGAATCCCAGCTCCTCGGCCAACACCGCAAAAATAAAGTCTGTATGGGCCTCGGGCAAAAAGAACAACTTCTGTTTGCCCTCGCCTAAGCCACTGCCCCACAGGCCGCCGGAGCCGATGGAGATCAGCGCCTCGGTCACCTGGTAGCCGGTCGTAGAGCGATAGGCCCAGGGGTCGACGTAGCTCATCAGGCGCCGCAGGCGAAAAGGCGTGCCGACGATGAGGTGGTAGAGAACCGGCAGGCTGGCCAGGCCCAACACCAACAGGGTGCGGGCGCGCAGGCCAGCGACGAAAAGCAGCACCACCATCACCTGCTCGATCACCAGGGCGGTGCCCAAGTCCGGCTCGCACAGGATCAGCGCCACCGGCGCCTGCACCAGCAAAAACGGCAGCCACAAACCGCGGCGCGGCAGGGTTACCGCGCGCTTGGCAAGCAGCGCCGCCAGCACCACCACCAGCGCCAGCTTGCAGAACTCGGAGGGCTGACAGGAGAGGCCGAAGACCACCAGCCAGCGCCGCGCGCCGCCGACGAAGTGGCCCACCCCCGGCACCAGCACGGCGCTGCACAGGCCCATCGCCGTCAGCCAAAGCCAGCCGCTGCGCTGCTGCAGCAAATGGCGCGGCACTTGGGCGCTAGCCCACAGCAACAGCAGCCCAAAGAGCGCGAAAGCCGACTGCGCCCGCAAAAAGCGCTGCGGGTCGCCGAAGAGGCGACCGGCGTAGATGCTGCTGCTGCTGTAGACCAACGCCAGCCCGAGGCCCAAAAGCGCCAGGGTGGCGCTGAGCAGGATGGGGTCGAGGCCGGCCCCCACAGCGGCGGGCGATGGCGACGGCGGCGGCAGGTCGTCGAGGTCGGAGGGATCGTAGACGTCGTAGGCTTCGGCGGTCATCGCGACTCGCTTTCATTTGCCGGCGGGGCAGTAAAGGGCGCGGTCTGCGCAGCCACCCACGCCAAGAGCGCGGCACCGCGTGCCTCGTAGTCCACGAAGCTATCAAAACTGGCACAGGCGGGCGACAGCAGGACGACGTCGCCGGGCGCGGCAGCCGCCTGTGCCTGCGACAAGGGCAGGGCCGTGGCGCCCGGCCGCGCCACGACCACCGGCAGCGCCGGGCGCACCGCCTGCAGCTCGGCGAGCAGCAGCGACGCGGCCTCGCCGAAGCAGATCACCTGCTTGAGCGGCGCGCGCGCCAACGCGGCGCACACCGCCGCAAAGCCGCCACCTTTGGCACGGCCACCGAGCAACAGCACGAAGGGCCGCTGCATCGCGGCGATGGCGATGGCAGCGGCGGCGTCGTTGGTGGCCTTGGAGTCGTTGTAGTAGTCGACGCCGGCGACGCGGCCGGCGTACTGCAGGCGGTGGGGCAGGCCGACGAAGTTGCGACTGGCGGCCCGCAACGCCGCCACATGCAGCGGCTTTTTCGCCTGCCTGGCGACGGCCACGACCGCCAAGCAGGCGGCCAGAGCGTTTTGCCGATTGTGCGCCCCCAACAGGTGCGGATGCTCCAGGCGCAGGCCATCGAGGGGGGCCAAATCGGCGTCGCCCTGGGCCTGCAAGCGGCCGTCGGTGCCCAGGCGTAGGCCGGCGCCTGGCAGCGGTTCGCCGGCGGCGTCAAACCACCAGATGGGTGCCCTGGCGGCTGGAGCCAAAGTGACCACCGCCGGATCGGCGGCGTTGAGGATGGCCCGGCCGCCCGGCTGCAGGGCCGCAAGCAGGCGCGCCTTGGCGCCGCCGTAGGCGGCCATGCTGCCGTGACGCGCCAGATGGTCGGGGCTGAGGTTGAGCAAGACCGCCACGTCGGGGGCGAAAGAAAAGGGGCTCTGCAGCTGGTAGCTGGAGAGCTCCAAGACGGCCACCGCCGCCGGCGCGCCGGCGTCGAGAAACTCGACCAGCGGCGGGCCGAAGTTGCCGCCGACGAAAGCGGGCCAGCCCGTGGCGCACAAAAGAGCGCCGCACAAGGCGCTGGTGGTGCTCTTGCCGTTGGTGCCGGTG
>JBBSTS010000042.1:0-8576 GCA_038235675.1 Myxococcota bacterium
GGCGTCGTGGGCGGGGCGGCGTCCGGGGGCGGCGCGGCTAAAGCCGTCTGCCGGTGCCCAGCGGGCTTTCTTTGCCGCCTTTGCCGCCTTTGCCGCTGCGCGACGGTTGGCACGGTTCTGAAAGTAGGTGCGAGCGGCGTAAAACGCCCTGAAAGAACGGGATAATATGGAAAACATGACGAACCCTGGCGACGCAATGGATGTAGCCAAGGTCCATACAGTCGAACGGCGCGGCGGGTTGGCGAAGGCGCAAAATAAACGCGCCGAGCTCAGGCGGCCGCGATGGCCTGCAACTTAGGTCCGTCAGCTGGAGGCGGGCGGGGCCGTGGGCGCCGAGGCGCGCGCCTTGAGCGAGACGCCCAGGCGAAAGGTGGCGACCGGAGCGTCGCCGCTCGCCGCCGGCGAGGTGGCGACGACGTCGACGTGGTCGCTGACCCGCTGGCCGGTGGCGATGGCCTGCTCGACCAAGGCGGCCATCTTGCGGCCGTCGGCGCAGCGAAAAAAGGTGTCAGACTCGGGGCGCTTGAGGAATTTGGCCGCGAGGTCGGCGAAAATAAACGTCACCGGCACGCCGCGCTG
The DNA here is from genome assembly GCA_038235675.1 of Myxococcota bacterium. Classification (GTDB taxonomy): domain Bacteria; phylum Myxococcota; class XYA12-FULL-58-9; order XYA12-FULL-58-9; family JBBSTS01; genus JBBSTS01. The sequence goes on from JBBSTS010000042.1 coordinate 580, forward strand.
CTCGATGAGGTGGGTGGCGGCGTAGCCGCCGGCACAGTCGGCGCCGATGGCCAGGGCGCCAAAATAAAGGCTGCCCAGATGGTTGCGGGTGCTCCAGTCGAGCGGGATGCGCACGACACAGACCTCGTCGGTCAGCTCGACGATGCTCGGGCGACAAAACAACAGCAGCGGGATGCGGGTGAGGCCAAAAGCGCGCAGCCGCAACGTGTGGCGCAGCGACGTCGACATGCGGGCTGCGGCCGCGGCACGCATCGAGGCGGTGGCCTTGGCGAGACGCAGGCCGACCTGGCGGACGGGGGAGGCAAACATGGTCTATGACGCTAACACGCAGTGGCGTCCGAGCCCAGCGCCGCCGCGCCACGCTCAGCGGGTCGGCTGCCGCCAGGCGACCAGATAAGAGACGAACGACGGGTCGTGCGGCGCATGCCTGACCTTGCGGAAGTTGCCAGTGCCGTTGCCGTCGTCGTCGGCGCCCTCCCAGTAGACGTCCACCTGCGCGAAGCCCGCCTCACGCAACAGATCCTGCAGCTCCGGCAGCGTCCACATGCGCCAGTCGTAGGTGAAGGCTGGGCGGATCTGCGTGCCGTCGGGGAAGGTGAAGTGAATGGCGCGCTTGATGAAACCGGTGACCGGATCGTAGGGGCCCTGGTCCCAGACGTAGGTGAAGCCCTTGTGGCGCACCCTCTCCTCCAGCTCATCGAAGCTCTCGTTGCCGCCATGGATGTCGAGCATGAAGGCACCCTGCGCCGCCGTGTGCGCGTACACGTTACGGAAGTAGGCGAGCATCTCGGGGCGCGATTTGAGGATGCAGTAGGAGAAATTGTAGGCGACGCTGACGTCCACCGGCGCCTCGCCCGGCTCCAGGCCATCGACGACGTTGCGGCAGCAGAGCTGCACGCGGCCCGCGACCTCGGCCGCCAACGGCTGCAGGTGCTGCGCCTTGCCCCAGCGCATCGTCGGCCGATGCAGATCTAGGCCGATGGCCTGGCGCTGCGGGCCGCGCTGCACCCACTCGGCGCAGAGCTTGGCGGTGCCACAAAAATCCTCACGCAGGCGCTCGGGCAGCCTGCCGCGCGCTTTTTTGTAGACCCGGTCGATGAAGCGGCAGTCGGCCAGGGTGTCCTGCACAGCGGCCTCGTAGAGGGCGTGACGGTCGGCGGTGGCGGCGGTGAAGCGGCGCTTAGCGGCCTTGGGGGAAGTTTTTTTTGGCATGCGGTCAACTAGCATAGGCCAACGTAAAGGACATACCCTTTCGAGCATGGGTGCGACGCGACAGGTTGTCTTGGCGTGGATGGTGCTACAGGCGCTGGCCTGCGGCATCGGCGCCTCGCCCCCCGCCAGCGGCGAAGCCGGCGCCATCGCCGCCCCCAACCTGCCCACCACCGTCACCCTCGACCCCAACGCCGTCATTGGCGCCGCCGCCGGCGGCGGCAGCCTGCCCGACATCTCGCCGCCCCCCTTCGACCCCAACATGTGGCTGACGACGCAGAGCAAGGCGCAAAATCCCAACGCCGTGCCGGGGATCTATTCTGCCGACCGCCGACGCTTCGACAACCGTGGCCCGGTGGTTCCCGATCCGCGCGCCTGCGACACCTGCGCCTGGCTTGCAGCGACGCCGTGGGAAACCTTGGCGCGCGTCGATCTGGCGATCGACACCTGGCACGCCAATTTTATCCACCTGGCACTGGAGAGCCACACCAGCGCCACCGTGGGGCAAAGCAGCGCAGCCCAGCCGCGCGTCAGCTGGGAGTCGGTCCTCTTCGACCCCGCCTACCTGCAGAGCCTCGTAGACATCGTCAACCACATCGGCCACAAGTCCGGGGCCTACGTCCTGCTCAGCCTCGTCCAGGACCAGAGCTTCACCGCCGACGGCCGCCAGTTCCCCAGCATCGACAGCTTCAGCAGCCCTGGCAGCCTCTGCCCCAGCTTCTACGCCGGCCACGTCGCCACCACCAACTGCGTCTGGCAGAAATTGGCGCAGACGTTCGCGGCCTACCCCTCCGTCCTCTTTGGCCTCGACGCCGAGCCGGCCGGCACCACCAGCGGCGACGACAACGAGCTGCTCATGCGCTACGACGCCGTCGCACGCACCGTGCGCGACGTCGAGCTGGCGGCCGGCACGCCGCCGCACGTCCTGGTGCTCTCCGGCACCCAGGGCTTCGGCCGAACGCTTTCTTACTATGCCCAGACCGTCGGCGGCAGCCCCAACTACCACCTACCCTCGACCGGCGGCGGCGCCAACGTCGCCTTTTCATCGCAGCCCTTCAGTGCCGCCGCCGACTTCAACACGCTGTTTGTCGATGCGGCGCAGTACCTGCCCATCCTCATCGGTGATTTCGGCCCCCTACAGGGGAGCGCGATGACGCTCGCCGATGCTCGCAGCCTCTTCGACATGGCGGTGCAGAACGGCTGGCCGCTGGCGGCGCGGGCGATGGCGCCCAACTGCAACAGCAGCGTCGACATGCTCAGCTTCGCGGAGGGCCAGTCGCCGCAAAACCTCTGCGACGGCAGCGACGCCGGCAAGTTTACCTACACCCCCTGGGGCAACGCCTTTCTCATCAACCTCATCAACGCCAACCCTTAAGAGGACCACTTTATGCCAGTGTCGAAGCCTCAGGCGGGTGCGGGCTCGGCAGCGCAGCAGGCCGGTAAGGTCGCCGGCCAGTCCCGCGGCGGCCCCTGGCGGCAGGCGAAGTGCCGCAGACCGAAGAGGCCGAAGAGCAGGCCACCGACGGCGCCGATGGACGTCTCCAAGAGGCCGGCGAGCAGCCGCGGCACCACCGCCAGGGTGAACCATGGGGCGATGGCCGCGGCGACGCCGGCGAGCAGCCCCAAGATGGCCCCGACCACCTGACCGGAGGTGGCCAGGGTGCCCGAGAGGGTCGGCGGCGTGCCGTGCAGCAGGCCGACGAGGTGGGCCAGTCGGCCGCCCACCCACAGCGGCGCGCCCAGCAAGTTGCCGACGAGCTTTCCTAGGGCGAAGGCCGGCGTACCGGTGGTGATGAAGGCGGTGTCGACCAAGGCGCCGCCGGTGCCGCGCTCGCGCAAGGACGAACGGTTCTTAGCGTTTTCGTACTCGTCGGCGGCGATGCGGCTCTGCTGGGCAGCGGCGTCGAAGCGGTAGATGTTGCGCAGCCGCAGGTGCGGGTTGGTGGCGTGGCCCTGGCCGACGCCGGTGACGTAGTGGCCACCTGCGACCGAGAAGGGGTTGATGCCGACCGCGAGCGCGACGCCGCGACAGGCGTCGGCCTGCCAGAGTGCCCGGGCGCAGGGGCGCCCGTAGGCGTCGCGCATCTGGCGCAGGGCGCCGGCTTTGTCGTTCCAGCTCTGCGGCTCGGCGAAGCGGTGCAGCTGGGCGCCGGGGTCGCTGAAACGCTGTAAAAACAGTTTAGTGTGAAAGATATAAGGAACGCTGGACTCGATCATGGCCGAGTTTAGCCGCCTGGCCACGATGCTGACAAGCCCTAATGACCCGTGAGCGCCTCCCACTGCGCCGGGTCGAAACCGACGGCGCGAGCGACGGCAGCAAAATCGGCCGGCGGCGCGCTTTCGACGCACAGCGGCGTGGCGAGATGCGGGTGGGGCAGGCGCAGACGGCGGGCGTGTAGCATGCAGCGGGGGATGCTCTGCGCCGGGCGGGCGCCCTGCGGCGCCACGTAGCGGCGGCCGCCATAGAGGGCATCGCCCAGCAGGGGGTGACCGATGTGCTGCAGGTGGACGCGCAGCTGGTGGGTGCGGCCGGTGTGCGGCCGCAGCCGCAAAAGCGAGGCCTGCTCCCCCTGCGCCACCACCGCCACCGTCGTCAGGGCCGCCTTGCCATCGGTCCGGACGCCCTGGCGGGTGCCGGCCAACCGCCCCAAAGGCGCGTCGATCCGCTGGCCAGCCGCCAGGTTGCCCTGGCACAGGGCGAGGTACTGCTTGTGAACGTCGCCGGTACGAAAAGCCTGGCTGAGCTGCGCCGCCGCCCGCGGCGTGCGCGCCAGAACCAAGACACCGCTGGTGGCGGCATCGAGGCGGTGCACCAGCCACAGGCGGGTGGCCTCGCCGCGCTGCGCCAAGAGCTGTGGCAGCAGGGTCTCCACCGACGGGCTGCCGTGGCGGGAACTCTCGCTGAGTAGGCCGGCCGGCTTGTCGATGGCGACGACGTGGCGGTCGAGGTGGAGGATGCGAGGCATGGGCGCAGCGCCCGCGGCCGGCGACAGCGGCGCGGCCGGCGCCGCAGCCGACGCCGCCGGCAGCACCTGTACCCTGGCGCCCGCGCGCAGCGGACGGGTCAAAATGCGGGCACAGCGACGCCCCACCAGGACCTGGCCGCCGGCGATCCACAGGCGCGCCTGGCGGCGGGAGACCTGGCTGCAGAGGGCAACGAAGCGGTCCAGGCGGATGCCATCCTGGGAAAGGTCGACCTGCCGCTCCATACTAATGGATAAGCAGCGACTTGTAGCTGGGCAGATCTTCGAGGACCATGCCGGCGCCCTTGACCACCGAGAGCAGCGGCTCGTCGGCGGTGAAGACGGGGATCCCCACCTCCTTGCGCAGCATGGTGTCCAGGCCGCGCAAATTGGCGCCGCCCCCGGCCAACACGATGCCGCGCTCGGATATGTCGCCAGCCAGCTCCGGCGGCGTCTTCTCCAGCGTCGCCTTGACCGCCTCGAGGATGCCGCGGGCGCAGTCGCTCAGCGCCTCGCGCACCTCGACGCTGCTGAGCTCGATGCTTTTGGGGACGCCGGTGATGAGGTCGCGGCCCTTCATGTCCATCACGCCGTCCGACTCTTTGTTGTCGGGCTCCCAGACGCTGCCCAGGCGGATCTTGATCTGCTCGGCGGTGCGCTCGCCGATCATCATGTTGTGGTGACGACGGACGTAATTGATGATCGCCTCGTCCAACTTGTCGCCGGCCACCTTGAGGGTAACGTTGGTGACCATGCCGGACATCGACACCACGGCGACGTCGGTGGTGCCGCCGCCGATGTCGACGATCATGTTGCCGCGCGCCTCACGCACCGGCAGCCCCGCGCCGATGGCGGCGGCCATCGGCTGCTCGATGAGCCACACCTCGCGCACGCCGGAGTTTTCTGCCGCCTCGCGCACCGCCTTGCGCTCGACATTGGTGATCCCAGCGGGCACCGAGATGATCAGGCGCGAGCGCACGAAATGGCGGCGGTTATGGATCTTGGCGATGAAGTATTTGAGCATCGCCTCGGTGACGGTAAAGTCGGCGATGACCCCATCGCGCATCGGCCGGATGGCGGTGATGTTGCCGGGGGTTTTGCCAAGCATCTGCTTGGCCTCGGCTCCCACCGCCAAAACGCGCTGCACCCCGTGAACCCGCGAGATGGCCACCACCGAGGGCTCGTTGACCGCGATGCCGCGCTTGCGGACGTAGACGAGGGTGTTGGCGGTCCCTAAATCTATGGCCAGATCGGTGGAAAATAAGCCCAGAAGCGAATCAAACATGGTGGCCCGTGTCGGGAGGGTGGCGTGAAGGGTCCCGCCTGCGGCCCTCTGGGCGCATAACTAGCAGAGGGCCGCGGCCGTCGCAACCCGACTTTAGCCGGCCGCGGGCGTGCCCGGCTGGGCCGCCAGATGGCGGGCAACCACCGCCACCGCCTGGTCTGCCGCGATGCGCTCTTGGCGCATGCTGTCGCGATAACGCACCGTGAGGGTGCCATCGGTGCGCGTCTGACCATCGACGGTCAGGCAGAAAGGCGTGCCAACTTCGTCGTGGCGGCGGTAGCGCTTGCCGACGGCATGCTGCTCGTCGTACTGCACCCGGATCCCGGCGCGACGAAAGTCGGCCATGACCTTGTGGGCGAGCTCGGGCAGGCCGTCCTTTTTGACCAGCGGCAGAACCGCCGCCTTGATGGGTGCCAGGCGCGGGTGCAGCTTGAGCACCAGCCGCGAGCTGGCCTCGCCTTTGCCGTCGGCCACCTGCTCCTCGCAGAAGGCGTCGAGCAGATAGACCAACAGCCCACGGGTGGCGCCGGCCGAGGGTTCGATGACGTAGGGCGTAAAGCGCCAGCCCGGCTTGCCGGTCTCGGGGTTGAGGCGCTGCGGATCGAAGACCGACAACTTGCTGCCGGTGGCGCGGGCATGCTGCTGCAGATCATAGTCGGTGCGGCTCGCCACCCCCTCGAGCTCGCCGTAACCCCACGGATAGCGGTACTCGATGTCGAAGCAGGCGTCGGCGTAGTGGGCCAGCTCCTTGGCGTCGTGCGGGCGCAGGCGGAAATTCTCCGGCACGTTGGCGTAGGCGCGCCACCACGCCAGGCGCTGGTCGCACCAGTATTTGAGCCACTCGCCCTGCGTCCCCGGCTCGACGAAAAACTCCAGCTCCATCTGCTCGAACTCACAGGAGCGGAAGATGAAATGCTCGACGGTGATTTCGTTGCGGAAGCTCTTGCCGATCTGCGCGATGCCGAAGGGCACCTTCATCGCCATGCTCTGCTGCACGTTGGCGAACTGCACGAACATCGCCTGCGCCGTCTCCGGCCGCAGGTAAACGGCCTCCTTGCGCAGCAACGCGTCGAGCGCCTGGCGCAGCTCGGGGCCGGCTTGGCCGGGGTTCGCGGCAACGTGGGCGACGAGGGCGCCCAGCGGATCGACCGAGCCGAGGCTGGTGCGCAGCATGAGGTTGAACTGGCGCTCTTCAGAAAGGTCGGGGCTGCCGCATTGGGGACAGAGGATCCCCTGCGGACCGACCACGCCGCGTTGCGATGCACCGCTTTTTTTGCCGCCCTCACGCCAGGAAGCCGGGCTACCCACGGGCTGCTGCGGCGCCTTGTCGGCGCGAAAGCGCGCCTTGCAGGTGCGACAGTCCACCAGGGGGTCGCAGAAGCCGCTCAGGTGTCCGGAGGACTTCCACACCTCGGGGTGCATGAGAATGGCGGCATCCATGCCGACGACGTCGTCGCGGGCGTGGACCATGCTGCGCCACCACTCCTGGCAGAGGTTGCGCTTGAGCTCGACGCCCAAAGGGCCATAGTCGTAGGTGCTCTTGAGGCCGCCGTAGATTTCGCTGGAGGGGAAGATAAAACCACGGCGCTTGCACAGGCTCACGACCTGGCTCATGCGCTCTTCGGCGGAAGGGTTCTGAGGCATGGGGGTCCTAAACCACAGCTGTCACGGCCCGACAACGGCCCCCCAGCAACGCTGCGCGTTGCCGACGGCCACGCTTGGGCCTGCTGGTCGAATGGTGTTTCTTTTTGGCCTGCCAGCGGCTACACTGGCGGGCCATGTGAAACGGAGTGTGGCGTGAATAAAAAAGACCTGCAGCGCTTCAAAGACCTACTCAACGTCGAGCGCAACAGCCTGATCAAGAAGGCCAGCAAGACGCTGAGCGAGGAGGCGCAGCTCGACGTCAACGAGCTGCCCGACGAAATCGACCAGGCCTCGGCCGAGTACAATCAATCGTTCATCTTCCGCCTGCGTGACCGTGAGAAGTACTACCTCTCCAAAATCGACCGGGCGCTCAAAAAAATCGACGCGGGCGACTTCGGCATCTGCGAGTCTTGCGGCGAGGCGATAAGCGCCAAGCGCCTCGAGGCGCGGCCGGTGACCACCCTGTGCATCCGCTGCAAAGAGGAGCAGGAGATGGAAGAGCGCAGCTACGCCTAAGGCTCGCAGTTTCTATGGGTCACGTGTGAGCTTTTGGCCGCCGGCGAAGACGCCGCCGCTGAGCTGCAGGGTGTTTTGGTCGAGGCTGAAGGGGTAGACCCGCTCGATTGTGCCGAGGTGCAGCACCAGGGTGCCGCCGGCCGCCCGGTAGGTGCCCGACTCGCCGTCGAGGATGGCGGTGCCGCCGAGGCTCAGCTGCAGGCGATGGCCGTTGCCCTGCCAGATCCCCACCAGGTCGCGGCGATGCAGGCGGTGGACGTGGCGCAGCTCGGGCGCGGCGGGGCCGGTGGGAGCCGGGCCGGGCGCAAAGCTGGCGAAGAGGGTGGCAAAGTCGCCGGCGAAGGCGTCGAAGGCGTCGGCCAGCGTCTCGACGTGCAGCA
>JBBSTS010000043.1:0-8390 GCA_038235675.1 Myxococcota bacterium
CGACGTTGAGACGGTAGTAAAGGTCCTCACGAAAGAGCTTGTCTCGCCGCAGCTGTTCGAGGTTTTGATTGGTCGCCGAAACGATGCGCACGTCGACTTTGAGGGTGCGGCTGTCGCCCACCGGCGTCACCTCGCGCTCCTGCAGGACACGCAAGAACTTGCTCTGCAGCGTCAGGTCCATCTCGCCGGTTTCGTCGAGAAACAGGGTGCCGCCTGCTGCGAGCTCGAACTTGCCGCTGCGACGTTCGGTGGCGCCGGTAAAGGCGCCCCGGCTGTGGCCGAAGATCTCGCTTTCGATCAGCTCCTTGGGGATGGCGGCACAGTTGAGCGCCACGAAGGGACCGCCCTTGCGGCGACTGGCACGGTGGATGCACCGCGCGACCAGCTCCTTACCGGTGCCACTGGCACCGGTGATCAGGACGTCGCAGTCGGTGCGCGCGATGCGGCGAACCATCTCGAGTAGGGCGAGACTGTTAGGGTCGTCGCCGACGAATTCAGGGGCGTAGGCGGCGCGCCAATGGCTGAGGCTGGCACTGTCGTCGACGTCGGCGGCAGGTGGCGGAGGGATTGGCACTGCGTTGCTTGCTCGTTTCATGGCCCGCCGGGGGGTGAGAGGTCTGTTGCGTAGGATGTAAACCTACATCAAGTATGACCAGCTCTGGCGCAGGCGGCAAAAAAATGGCGCTTGCGGCCGCCAGACAGACGACGCGCAGGGCTAGCGAAACGGACGGTTCAACTCGGAGAGGCCGCGCTGCCAGCTGTTGAGGCAGGCCGGAGCGCACACCGGCCGTGGCGGCGACAGCGGCCTCATGGGGCGGCGGCGCCACAGGGCCCAAAGCAGGCCCCAGTACTTGGGCATCAGGATCGCTAGCCGCCCGAGCGCCGACCACATCCGGGCGATGTTTTGCGGCTGGGTGGTCCAGGCAGTCTGCAGCGCACGGCTGCGCTCGAGCAACTGCGTGATTTCTTGGTCCAGGGCATCGAGGTCAATTCTGGCGTCCCCTTCGAGCAGGCCGACGCTCGCCACCATCTCGCGCAGCAGCAGCAGCTCGCGATGGCGGTCGCGCAAGGTGCACCAGTTCTCTAACATGCTGCGGCGTGTTTCGTCGCGTGCGTCGGCTGTCGCCGACGCCTGTGGGTCCGGTAAAATGGACGAGAGTCCCTCTAAAAAGGTTTCTACCGCGGCCTTGCGCTCGGGGATCGTGTGCACTGAATCAAGGTCCGGATGCCGGCTCGAATACGCATGTTCCAGCCATGCCTGTTGCGTTGTGCCAAAACCCAAATAGGTCCACAGGGCAGCCAAAAAGTGCGGCTCAGGCAGCCCCTTAGGGGCGTGGGTCGCTAGGATCTGGTCGAGGCCGCGTTTGAGGTTTTCGCGCAGTTTATCGAGGGTGCTCAACATCTCTTGCAGGCCGGGCTCCGAGTCGACGACGTCGGGTAGGCCCAGCAAGAGGCCCGTGCGCCCGTAGATGGCGGTGCGTACTTCGTTTAAGCATTGGCTCAGGTAGACCGCCTCACACACTCGCCCCTGCAGGTGCATCCAGCTCGGCAAGATACTGCGGCGCTCGCTGTGAGCCAAGAATTTACCGACGCGAACAGCCAGGGCCGTTCTTAACGATCGGTCTTCGATCCGACGCTTAAACCTATCTCTGTCGATGCCCTCGGGCCTCAGCGCGGCCAAGAAGAAAACGCCGCGCTGCCTTGTGCGGTCGAAGAAGCGCTTGAGGCAGAGTCGCCGTGCCTCCGCATGCTCTGTGCCGTCGGGACCCCACTGCCGCACCACATCGAAGAGCGGCCGAACGTCTCGCTGATAACTTATGCCGGCGCGCCTGGCTTCATGTTGTAGGACCCAATCTTCGGGCGTGCTCGCCAAACAGAAAAGGTCTTTATCGTGGATGGCAAAGCGAAATTCAAATGTGTGGTCGTGACCTAGGCCTTGCGCGCAGGGAAGCAGCACGAGCGGTCGATCAATTTGTAAACAATTTGCCACCGGCGAGTAGAATTCTTGATGGAGGCGGTTCATGTTCAGCTTTTTGGCAGTGTAGGAGACGGTGAGGGAGGTTTTGAAACTGTTTGATTCAGGCGGTCGTTGCATTAATAGCCTGACGTCATTGTCGAACCTTGGCAACCATGTGTTTCGGTCAAACGTCGTTGACTTAGATTTTTCTGCCTTCTGGCGCCGCTTTCCGTCGTCTTCATTTCTGGTGCCTTGCTTCTTGATGATGTGCTCGCCGCAGCCGTTTTGGCGGCCCATGATCGACGCACCACCGAACCTTAAGCCAGGAAAGTCGGGCAGAAATCCCAGCGCCCACTGGATGGCGCCGTAGCGAACGTTGGAGAAGCGATGGGTGATTTCTTCGTTGGAGACCCCGGATGCGGAAGGAGGACCGTCGATGCAAAGCGAAGCAAGGTGATGCTCGTCATAGATAAGCTTGTCCCCTGTATGTTTAAAAACCTCACACTTGCCGCGCATGGCGGCTTTGACGACGCCGTAGTTGCGGCATTTAAACGGCTTGCCGTGGTGCGCTGCAGCGAGGCTGGCAATGGGGACGGAAATATCACATTGATACTGGAAATTGTCGACCTTGAAGCTGCTGGAGGAGCCACCAAGGCCCACGATGCAGGAAAGAAAGCCTTCTTTGGACTCTACGACCTCGGGCGAGAAGTAAAGGCGAAACTGTGCGCTGTTCTCCAAGTCGGTGTTTTTGTAGAAGTCAATGCGCTCGACCTCTACCGTGCTCGAGGTAAAGTCGAGCATCTGTCCACCAAGCGACAGACAGCCATAAGAGCCCAGTCCGAGGCGATAATAGCGGCGCTTTTTCGATTCGTTGGTGTAGGCGTCACCGTAGAGAAGGTCTTCGGGGCGCATCACTGTGAGGTGGCCGAGTGGATTTTCTCTGTCGCAGCGAAAAGCGTCTTGCAGCTCTTGGTCGTTGATGAAGCGCTTCAGCGTATATTGGTTGGCGCTCATCCTCTCGGCGGTAAAAATTCCGGCACGCCGGGGAGTAAACAAATCGCCACTGACGTTTCTTTCTTTGGATTCTGTCTGTCGCACGACGTGGCAGGCGTCTGGGCGATTTTTAGGGATGTTGGCCTGCGTCGCAAGGCCATCGTAGTTGATCTGCTTGGTCGTGGTCTCATAAAAAGAAGGTGCCAGGCGTAAGAAAAAGCGGCCCAAAACGCTAAAGGTGGGGAAGTTGGAGGTGCCCCCGTAACTGCGCACGCCCCTCTCCTCGGGCAGGGTGAAGAAAACCTGCGGGATGGCGGTGCGCAGGATCCCTTTTTTTGTCCGGCCGATCCTCTCGGCAGCCATCGAGAGGTTCAGGCGCGTGTTGTTTATGCCAGGGTATGCCCACAAGGTGTCGCGGCTAAACTGGAGTGCGGGCACGCCGACGTTGACGCGCGCCGCCGAAAAAGAAGGATGGATGCCGGTTGGCGGCGGGGCGAGGGGGTCGGTGAGCCGTGCCCCGGCTCCGGCGCGCGTGGCGCGGTTGAGTAGAAGCCGACCATGTTCCCTGGCGATGAAGTAATCGGGCCGCTTGCCTGCATTCGATGCAGGATTGGCATCGATAACGATCTGGTTGGCTGCGCCCATCGACCCCATGTTGGCCGAGACGCTGGGGCTAGTCTCCATGGCCATCGGTCACCACCATGCCGTAAAACCCTCCGCGGCAGGGTACATGCAGACGGCGGATATCGTCAAGGCGAGCGCGACCGCCACCCCAGCACCCGACGCATGCCCCAGCCCAGGCCGATCCACGCCAAAAGGTGCATCCAGGCGGCCAGCGGCAAACAGAGCATCAGCGTCAAACAGCAAGCGCTGCCGAGCACTGGGCACAGCCAGCGCCCGCCGGGGGCCACGAAGCGCGGCGATAACGCGCCGCGTCCAGAGGCGCGGACGAAGGGCAGGCAGAGGTTGGTGATGCAAAAAATAAACAGGGTGCCCAGATCGGCCAGGTCGAGCATCGCGTCGATGGGGCACAGCAAGGTGGCGCCTCCCACCAGGGCACCGGCCGTCCAGGTGGCCGCGGCGGGCGTGTGGTGCAGGGGGTGGACGCGTCCCAGCCAGACAGGCAATGCGCCGTCGCGCCCCATGGCGAAGAAGATCCGTGCCTGAGCCAGCTGAAAGGCCAACAGGGCGGTGGTCTGAGCGACGAGGGCGCCCAAGGCCACCACCGGCCCGACGACGGCGCCCGGGGTCCCCAAACCCTCGAGCACCGCCAGCATCGGCTGGCGCTGCGCCGTCGCCAGGCGCGCCTGCAGCGCCGGCAGCGGCAGGATGCCGGTAAGCACCGCCGCCACCGCCATGTAGAGCAGCGCACAGATCGCCAGGGAGCCACAGATCGCGCGCGGCAGGCTACGCTGTGGTGCCTCGGCCTCTTCGGCGGCCGTGGCGACGGCGTCGAAGCCGATGAAGGCGAAAAACATCGTCGCGGCGCCGTAGAGGGTGCCGGAAAAGCCGTTGGGCATGTAGGGGTGCCAGTTGACCCACAGGTGGGCGGGGCCGCACACCGCCAGCCCGACGCCGACGAAAAGCAGCAGGATGGCCACTTTGAGCAGGACCAGGGCGTTGGTGAGGCTGGCCGAGCGTCGGGCGCTGCGGCCGCTGAGCCACAGGGTGAGGGCAAGAATGCAGAGGGCGCCCAAGATAGGAGCCACCTGGGGGAGCTGCAGCAGGGCGGGGCCGAACACCCAAGCGAGCACCGCCGCGGCGTAGTCGCCCCAGCTCAGCGCCACTGCGACGTTGGCGACTGCGTATTCAAGGGTGAGGCACCATCCCACCGTGAAGGCCAAAGGACGACCGAAAGCCTGGCCGGCGTAGGCATAGGCCGAGCCCGCATGTGGCAGCCGTGCGGCCAGCTCGCTGTAGCACAGCGCCGTGAGCAGGCAGGCCAGCGCCGTGAGGAGCACACCCAAACTCAGCGAGGGGCCTGCGCCGGGTCGACCGGCACTGCCGATGGCGGCGGTGCCGATGCTGGCGAAGACGCCGCCGCCGATGATGGCCCCGACCCCCAACAGGGTAAGGTCGAAGGTACGCAGGTGGCGCCGCAAAGGCGCGCGCGTCGCGGCAGGCTCCATGGTACGTCTCTGCTAGCAGAAGGCGCGGTGCAAAGGCAGGGGCAGACTTTGCTGCGTCCGGCCTTTTTTCGCCTACACTGCAGAAAAATCGTCGAGGACGTCGCCATGCTCAGCTTTGCTCGTATCCTTTGCCTTGTCGCCCTCGTCGGGGGACCCCTCACCGCCAACGCGGCTGCAAACTCGGGCGAAATTGCCGAGATCGTCTACGACAGCGGCCTGAAGAACGCCTGGCAGGACTGGGGCTGGGCGCCGCGTACGGCGGCCGGCGGCCCTGCGCGCCTCAAAATGGGCAAATATGCCGGCTGGATTTTGGCCAAGCGAGGCCTGATGGGGAACTTTGGCGCAGTCGGCTTCGACCTCAAGGCGCCCAACGCCTTCGGCGATTTTCTGGAGGTCTACCTCACCTCCGATGGCGACGAATCCTTCAAGCACCTGCCGGTGAGCGCCGCCCAGGCCGAGCCGCAGGCGGCTGGCTTCGTGCGCGTGCGCCTGCCGATGCAGGAGCTCAACCCGAACGGCTCGCCCTTCGACCGCATCGTCTTTCGCGCCATCAAAGGGGTGGGCGACGAAGAGGTGCTGCTCGACAAAATCGTCCTCTTTGCCGGTGGCCCACCCCCGGCGCCGCACCTGGCCGATGCCAGCACGCTCCCCAGCCACAAGGTGCGCCTGCACCTGGACTGCCGCGCCCCCACCCATCCCATCAGCCCCTACATTTACGGCATCGCCTTCAACCCCCAGCGGCACGGCAAGGACGCCTACCTTTGGGATCTGGGGCCCACCATCCGCCGCTGGGGCGGCAACAACACGTCGCGCTACAACTGGAAGCTCGGCAACGCATGGAACGCCGCCTTCGACTATTTCTTTCAAAACGCCAACTACACCAACGACGACGCCTACTCCTGGAAGAATTTTTTGGCCGAAGACGCCGAGCACCACGTCGGCACGGCGTTGACCCTGCCGATGCTGGGCTGGGTGGCCAAGGACACCGAGAGCGCCTCCTTTCCGGTCAGCCTCTTCGGCGAGCAGCAGTACGCTGCCGGCGACAACGGCAACGGCAAGCGGCCCAACGGCAGCCTCATTCCCTGCGGCGACCCCACGCGCACCTCGGTGCCCGCGTCGCCCGCCTTCGTCGGCGAGTGGGTGCGCAGCATCGCCGCCTACGACAAGGGCAAGTCCCAACGCTCGGTGACCCACTACATCATGGACAACGAGCCGGCGCTGTGGAACAGCACCCACCGCGACGTCCACCCGCAGGCACTGACCTACGACGAGCTGCTCAAAAAGACCGTCGACTACGCCACTGTGGTACGCAAAGCCGATCCCCAGGCCCTCATTGCCGGCCCCGCCGAATGGGGCTGGCCAAACTATTTTTTCTCGGCGCGCGACGCCGAGGTGGGCTTTGCCGCCAAGCCTGACCGCCTCGCTCACGGCGACGAGCCGCTCTTGGCCTGGTACCTGCGCCAGCTGCGGGCCCATCAGAAGAAGACGGGCACGCGCCTTTTGGACATCCTCGACCTACATTTTTACCCGCAGGCCGATGGCGTCTACGGCCACCCCGACCGCACCGATCCGGCCGCCGCCGCCCTGCGGCTGCGGGCCACCCGCGGCCTGTGGGACCCGACTTACCGCGACGAATCCTGGATCAACGACGCCATCGAGCTGTTGCCGCGCATGCGGCGGCTCATCGCCGAAAATTATCCGGGGCTCAAGATCAGCATCGGCGAGTACAATTTTGGCGGCGAGCGCCACATCAGCGGCGGCCTGGCACAGGCCGAAGCGCTGGGACGATTTGCCCAGGCGGACGTCTACTCCGCCTACTATTGGACCTATCCGCCGCAGGGCAGCGCCGCCGCCCACGCCTTTATGGCCTACCGCAACTACGACCAGAAGGGGGGCCATTTCTTGGCCAACTACGTCCCCGCCCGCGGCGACCGACGCACTTCCATCTTCGCCTCCACCAACGCCGCGCGTGATAGGATGGTGCTCGTGGTGTTGAACCTCGATCCGCAGCAGGCGGCGGACGTGCAGCTCGACTTGGGCACCTGCGGCGCTCCCTGGCGCCCAGGACGCTCCTTCGCCTACGCCGGCGGTGCCCAGGGTTTGCTGCCAGCGCCGCCCGGCATGGTGCGTGGCACCAGTGCCGCCTACAGGCTGCTGCCCTATTCGATCAACGTCCTGGAGCTGCAGCGCTAGCCTTGCACCAAGGTGGCGGCGACTCATATATGGTTGGCACGCTGTCAGCCGCACGCATGCGCCCGGCTGTGCCAACTTGAAACGCCCTGGGGGCGTCGGCTGCAAGTTCGTGCGGGCCGGCGCAGGGGCGAGGGGACTCGCACCATGCTCACATCCGCCAAAACAACGCTGGCTGCGGCGCTGCTTCTTTTGGGGGTCGCCGCCTGCGGCGAACTTCCTTCGACCACCCTACGTGAGCAATCAGGCGCCCAACAGCAAAAGTTGACCGATCCTCAGCAGGCCGTCTTCGTGAGCCTCGGCCTCGACGCCGAGCAGGTGGGGCCGGAGAAGCGCACCCCCGAGTGTCTGGCCCTGCGCGTCAAGGTGGCGACGGAAAAGGGCTACGTGCGCTACTCGATCGACTGGCGCCGGCTCGAGCGCAGCGACGCCTTCGCCACCTTCGTCTCCGACAAGGAGAAGTTCTTGGGCGCCAAATGCGCCTTCGAGCTGCCGCTCGAAAATCAAGATGAGGAGTGCACCATGCTGCTCAACCGCCTCGAGCGCGACTGGGAAGTCATTTTCCGCAGCCGCGAGTGGACCGCTGTGGGCGCCAACAAGAGCTTTTTGACCTTCGAAAAGAACCTGGCGCGCGCCAAGGGGATCGGCTGCTTCTTGCCTTAGACGCCCTGCGTCGGCAGCAAGGTGCGGGTGAGCGCGGCGGCGTCGGTGAAGCTGCGCTCGATGTCCTGGACGATGAAGCGCTCGGCAAGGCGGCCGAGGCCGAATACGCGTACCTCCACATCGCCCTCCACCTGGCGCTCCGTTCCCTGGGGATGGGCGACGAAGCGTACCGAGCCATAGGCCCGCACTTGGTTGACGAAGATGTTGGGGGTAATGGTCCAGTCGCCTCGCCCGCTGCCGTGCTGCCACAGCATCTCTTCGACGTATTCGACCGCTTTGTTTCCCAGCACCGCCTGCAGCGCCGCGGGGACCTGGCGCTGGGGCCGGATGCGCACCCGCCGGCGCAGCCTGCCGCTTTCTTCCTGGCGCTCGAGCAGGGTGCGATCCATGGCCAACGCGGCACACAGCTTGATGTTCAGCCCCTCGTCGAAGAACAGCGGCTCGAAGGCTGCCGGGGC
>JBBSTS010000044.1:0-8332 GCA_038235675.1 Myxococcota bacterium
AGCTGCGGGTTGCGGCCAGTGCCCAAGAGGTTGGCCAACAAGGCGATCTCGAACCGATGGCGGTGCGGCGTCTCGATGACCGTGGTCAGCAGGGTCGGCTCACCATACATCGCCGGGGGAATGTCGGGCCCGCCGTTGAGGATGATGCCGGAGGAGTGGGCCACCAATTCCGCAAATGCGGCGCCGCAGCCGCCGTTGGCGGCGTAGAGGTTCTTCTTGTCGAGCGTGCAGTCGACCGTCTGCAGGCGGATGAAGTCGATCTTTTCGCGTGCCAGGTAGGCGGCCGCATCGCTGTAGTCCTCCGTTTCGCTGGCATGGTGGATGCCGACGAACTGTAGGCTCTCCGCGCTGAAAACGCCTTGGCGCACCAGGGTGACGTAATACTGCAGGACTGCCGCCCGCGGGTGGGTGACGAGTACGACGATGGGGGCTTCGGTGGGCTCGGGAGCCGGCGTATTCTGTGGCCCCTGTGGCGCTGCGGCGCCGACGAGAAAAAAACTGACGGCCAGGCTCAGGGACCGGCAAAGGCGGCTCTTCTGCATGCGAACTCCACATGGGCAGGCGCGGCGGAGGCGCCGCCCAAGCGGCCACAGCGCCGCTTGACTTGCCGCAATCGGTATGGTCCTACGCTTCCACGAAACGGCCGCCAAGCGCGACTTTTTTCCCGTTTAAATGGCTAGGTGGGGGTGATTTTGGCACTGCGCGACTTGTTGCAGAAAAAGTTGCTGGGCGCGTCAACCCACACCAGCTCGCTGCGAAAAACACTGGGGGTCTGGGAGATCACCTTGCTGGGCGTCGGTGCCACGGTCGGCGCCGGCATCTTCGCCACCATCGGCACCGCCGCCGCTGGTGACGCCCTGCGGGCCGGCGCCGGTCCCTCGATCATGCTCTCCTTCGTGATCACCGCGGTGGTCTGCCTGTTTACTGCACTGTGTTATGCGGAGCTGGCGGCGATGGTGCCCTCCTCGGGGTCGGCCTACACCTACGCCTATGCGTCGTTGGGCGAGCTGGCCGCCTGGGTGATCGGCTGGGACCTCATCCTCGAGTACACCATCGGCAACATCGCCATGGCCATCGGCTGGGCGGCGTACTTCAACGTCATTCTGCAGCAGCTGGGCATTCACCTGCCGTGGTGGCTGTGCACCGATTACCGCACCGCCAACCAAACCCCTGAGCTGTACGCCAGCGCCCCGACGATTCTGGGGATCCCCATCATCATCAACGTCCTGGCCATCGGCATCGTCACCCTGCTGACCCTTTTGTGCATCTGGGGGATCCGCGAGTCGGTGCGCTTCAACACCATCATGGTGCTGATCAAGCTGGTGGTGCTGGCGTTTTTCGTCGGTGCCGCATTTTACCTGGTGCCGCTGGAAACAATGCAGCAAAATTGGCAGCCGTTTATGCCCAACGGCCTGACCGGAACCCTCACCGGTGCCGCCATCGTCTTCTTTGCCTACATCGGCTTCGATGCGGTGTCGACGGTGGCCGAGGAGACCAAAAACCCCAAGCGCGACCTGCCCATCGGCATCTTGCTGGGGCTGGCGGTGTGCACCCTCGTCTACGTCATCGTCGCTGCCGCCTTCACCGGCCTCATTTCCTACCCCGAGCTAAGCAGCCGGCCGCCGAGCCAGAAGGCCGAGGCGCTGACCATGGCCCTGCAGCACGTCCTGCCCCCTGGCCAGGGACAGTGGGCCACGCTCATCGTCGCCACCGGCTCGGTGCTGGCCCACGCGGCGGTGTTGTTGGTCTTTCAGCTGGGTCAGCCAAGGATTTTCTTTGCCATGGCCCGCGACGGGCTGCTGCCCAAGGTGTTTGCCTCGGTCCACCCGCGTTTCAAAACGCCGCACGTCACCACCGCGCTCACCGGCTTCTTGGTCGCCTTCTGCTCCGCCTTCGCCAACATCGACGAGATGGTCGACCTCTGCAACATCGGCACCTTGTTTGCCTTTATGGTCGTCTGCTTGAGCATTCCCATCCTGCGCCGCGCCCACCCTCTGGCGGCGCGGCCCTTCCGGGTGCCCATGGGGCCCTATTTTCTGCCGGGGCTGGGTGCCGCCAGCAGCGTCGGCCTGATGGTCTTTTTGCCGCAGGTAAGCTGGTATCGTTTCGCCGGCTGGCTGATGGCGGGCCTGGCAATCTACGCGGTCTATGGCTACCGCTTCAGCGTCGCCGGCGGTGCCGGTGGCCGCAGCCAGACCTTTACCCGCAACCAGAAGGTTTACGGTCTGGCCTTTAGCGTCGCCACCCTGCTGCTGTTTCTAATCGCCGCGCGGCCCATCGACCCCAGCTAGGCAGCCTGGCTCGGGCCGGATTTCTGAAATGGCCTCTAAGGGTCCGCAGGCTTGAGATCGGCATCCTCTTCGGCCACCGCCGTCGGCGCCTGCGTCGGATCCTCTGACAAGGCAAAGGTTTCGTCACAGGGGACGCTGTGGCTGCCGCTGAAGCAGGCGGGATGGCCTGGAGGCGCTGCCTCCGGCTCACTGCGGGCGAGGCTGCTCGGCGCAGCATCGGGGCGCAGGCGCGGCGGCATGGTGCGCAGTGGCGCGCCGCGCGTGGGGCAAACGCGACTGCCGTCGTGGGCGTCGAAGCAGGCGCCGTCGGCGCTGCTGGACAGGCTCATCCCGGGCGGCATCTCGGCGGCGCCTGGCGCCAGGGACAGGATGCCGGCCGTCTTAGGCTCGCCAGCAGCGTGGATGGTGAGCGGTCTGCTGCTGGCGCATCCTAGGCCAGAGGCGGCGACGAGGCAGAGGGAGACGAGGCGTGTCATCTGCACAGGCTAGCACAGGGCCGCCTTAGGTCGCCATCTTCACTTTCCGCCGTCACCTGCCGAGCGACGACCCATGAGGGCACCGCTCGGCAGGGAGAAGGTTGATTTAGGCGACGCGCGAGTAGAGCTCGATGATCAACAGCTCTTGGACCTCGACGGGGGTGTCGGTGCGCGCCGGCAGATCGGTCATCGTTGCAGCGAACTGGTCGGCCTCGACGCTGAGGTAGCTGGGGAGCTCCAAAGGACGGCCGGCCAAGGTCGAGACCACCAGGGGGATCTTCTGGGCCTTCTCGACCAGGCTGACCTTCTGGCCGCTGTCGACCAGGAAGGAGGCAATGTCGACCTTCTTGTCGTTGACCCGCACGTGGCCGTGGTTGACCAGCTGGCGCGCCGCGGCAATCGTCGGGGCGAAGCCGGCACGAAAGACGCAGTTGTCCAGGCGGCGCTCGAGCAACTGCAGCAAGAGGGCACCGGTGTCGCCCTTGGTCTTGGTGGAGCGGCGATAGTAGTGGCGCAGCTGGCGCTCAGAGACGCCGTAGTTCAGGCGCAGCTTCTGCTTCTCTTCCAAACGGATGCGGTAATCGCTGAGCTTGCTGCGACGCCCCGGACCGTGCTGGCCTGGGGGGTACGGCCGACGTTCGCCGTTTTTCTGGGTAAGGCCCGGCAAGGGTGCCTGAAAGCGTCGAACTTTTTTGAGCCGTGGGCCTGTATACCGCGCCATCCGGGGGTCTCTCCTGGTGAAATGAACTTTGGGCTGGGCCCATAGCAGAGTGGGTCGAGGTGGGTCCAGAGCAAAAGCGCGCTGCGCCTGTACGTCTTTACCCTGGCAGCGGCGCCCTGTAGGCTGGCGGCATGAAACGAGCACGCCTGCTAAGCGCCCTGTTTTGTTGCTGCACCTGTCGCTCGGCTGTCGAGGTGACGCCGCAACAGTTCACCGAACGGCCGCTGATGCTGCGTGCTGCCGCGCCGCCGCAGGTGACCTGGCGGGCCGATCGCGCCGCCACCGACGTGGTCCTCAAGTTCGTTGCCCGCCGCGCCGACGGGACGCCGCTGAGCGCCGCCGACGTCGACGTCCAGATGCTCATCGATGGTCTGCCGCTGGACAGCGAGGCCATTTTGCGCGCCGATGCGCAGGCGCAGTCTGTCGACCTGATGTACACGATGGTGCTCGACGCAACGCGTTCCATGCTGCTGCACACGCCGCCGGCCTTCGAGCCGATGAAACAGGCGGCGCAAAAGAGCGTCCGCACCGCGGCGCAGCTGTGGTCGCAGCGCCCCGGGGTTTTCGCCTGGACGGTGAATTGGTTCGACGATTACGTCTACCGCCCAGCCGAGCGCTGGCCCGACGAAGCGCTGTTGGGCATCGCCTCGCCCGACGACGCCTCCTTCACCCGCCTCTACGCCGCCGTCGACTATGCCCTCGACGACCTGCCGGCACGGCGCCAGGATGCGGGCGTCGGCGAGGATGCACACCTTGTGATGGTGATCTTCACCGACGGCCACGACAACCACCCCGCTTGGAACCCAACCGAGCCGCGCGACGACCTCGTGCAACCCGAGGTGGGCCACGCCTACCATCGGGTCGCCTGGCCCTCGATCGCCGGGCCGCGGCTGCTGGAAAAGATCCGTGCCACCCGCAACTTAACCGTTCACACCATCGGCATGGGGACGGACATCGATGAGGCCGCCCTGCGCAGCCTGGCCCAGGCCGGCAACGGCATCTACGTCAACAACGGTCGCGGCGCGAGCATCGAGGCGCTGTTCGCGCGGGTGACGCGCGAATTTACCACCCTGCAGTCCAGCGGCGCCACCATTCCCAATCCCGCCGGGGACCATGAGTTTACCTGGCGGGTGACGGCCAAAAATGGCTCCGGCACCGCCGAGCTGTCGATGCGCCTGCACGTCGGCGACGCCGATGCCAAGGCCCTCAGCGCCCCCACGCCGGCGCAGCGGTAGCCCCACGTGAACCTGCTGCTGTCCCCAGGCCCCTGTGGCCGGCTGGCCATCCTGCTGGCTTTGGCGCTGGCCGTCTTCGGCGTCGTCACCGGCATCGTCACCGGCCGACGCGGCGACCCGCGGGCCTTTATGGCGACCAAATGGGCGATGTGGGGGTATGCCGGGCTGCTGTTGCTCGCCAATTTGCGCATGGTCGAGGCGCTGCTGCGCCATGACTTTTCGGTGGGCTACGTCGCCCAGGTCGGCAGCCGCGCCACCCCCGCACTCTACACCGTGGTGTCGCTGTGGTCCTCGCTCGAGGGCTCGATCCTCTTCTGGGGGCTGATCATCGGGGTCTACGGCGCCTGTTTTGCGCGTTGGCCCGGCCACCGTGACGATCGCGGCATGGGCTATGCCCTGGCGGTTCAGCTGTTTGTCGCCGCCTTTTTCGCTTTTTTGCTGGTTACCGCTGCAAACCCGTTCTTGCCGGTCTGGCCGGTGCCGGCGGACGGCCCCGGCCCCAACGCCCTGCTGCAGAACCACCTGTTGATGATCATTCATCCGCCCATGCTTTATTTGGGCTACGTCGGCATGACCGTGCCCTTCGCGGTGGCGGTGGCGGCCTTGCTGCGCGGCGATTTGAGCCCCGGCTGGCTCAAGCTGCTGCGGCGCACGACCCTGGTGCCATGGACCTTCTTGTCGGTGGGGATAATCTTGGGTTCTTGGTGGGCCTACGAGGTGCTCGGCTGGGGCGGCTACTGGGCCTGGGACCCGGTCGAAAACGCCTCCTTTCTGCCCTGGTTGGCGGCCACCGGCTATCTGCATTCCACCGTCATGCAGCAGCGCCGCAAGCTGATGAAGGCGTGGACGGTGGCGCAGGTGGTGGCGGCCTTCTTGCTCACCATCTTGGGCACCTTCATGACCCGCAGTGGCGTGTTCAACTCCGTCCACTCCTTCACCCAGTCGGCCATCGGCCCCATCTTCTTGGTGTTTTTGGCCGGGGTCAGCATCGCCTCGATGGTCTTGCTGGTGGTGCGCAGCCCGCTGTTGGAAAACGAAGGGCGCCTCGAGGCGGTCTGGTCGCGCGACACCGCCTTCTTTCTCAACAACCTGCTGTTCGTCATGCTTACCTTCACCGTCTTGCTCGGCACCCTCTTTCCGCTGGTGACCGAGGCGGTGCGCGGCGTCAAAGTGTCGGTGGGCGAGCCTTACTTCGACGCCATGGCGATGC
Source organism: Myxococcota bacterium (assembly GCA_038235675.1). Lineage (GTDB taxonomy): Bacteria > Myxococcota > XYA12-FULL-58-9 > XYA12-FULL-58-9 > JBBSTS01 > JBBSTS01. The sequence goes on from JBBSTS010000044.1 coordinate 5,934, forward strand.
CCATCGGGCTGCTGATGATCTTTTTGATGGGCGTGGGGCCACTGCTGCCCTGGGGGCAGCCGCGCGGCAGTGTCGTGCTGCGCGAGCTGCGCTGGCCGGTGCTCTTTGGTCTGCTGGTGGCGGCCGTGGCCGCCTGGCGGCTGCCGGCTTCGGGGCCCGTGCCGCTGCTGACGTTCGGCCTGTGCGGCTTTGCCGGTTGGGTGACCACCCGTGAGCTGTGGGCCCCCGCGCATCGCCGAGGCCTGGAGCAGCCGCAGCGCTATGGACGCGCCTTTTTTGCCGCCCTGGTGGCGCAGCGCCGTCGCACCGGTGGCTACCTGGTGCACCTGTCCATCCTGCTCATCGCGGTAGCCATCGCGGCGTCGCAGAACTACCGCCAGACCGCCGAAGGGGCCCTGCGCGCCGGGGAATCGCTGCATCTGGGCGATCTGACCCTGACCTACCTGCGCACCGAGGAGGTGCGTGAGCCACAGCGCCTGGCGTTGGTGGCACACGTGCGGGTTTCCCAGGGCGGCAAAAGCCTCGGTGTCATGCTGCCGCGCCTCAACTTCTACTCCAGCATGCGCGAGCCGGTGGGCACCCCGCACGTGGTCACGCTGGGGCTGCGCGACCTGTACCTCAGCCTCATGTCGGTCGAGCCGCGCGGCGAGCGCATCGGCCTAAAGGTCTTTTCCATCCCCCTGGTCTTCTGGATCTGGCGTGCGCTGCCGCTGCTGGTGTTGGGCTCGATGGTGTCGATGTGGCCGCGGCGCACCGCCGCACGGCTCAAGGCGCGGCTGCCGTCGTCCGCCTCGGCGGCCGCGCCGCCTCCCAGCGAGGCCTAGAAGATGTCGACGGCGGCGATGTGGCGGCGTGGGGCCCTGGGGCTGGGTCTGCTGTTGCCCATTCTGGTGACCTTGGCGCTGGGCTTTGGCCAAGACCCACACGCGGTCCCCTCGGTGCGCGTCAACCTGCCGGCGCCGCCTTTCGCCCTGCGCGGCCTGGACGGCAACCTGTTTTTCAGCGCCACCCTCGTCGGGCGGCCAGCGCTGATCAATTTCTGGTCGACGTGGTGCGTTCCCTGCCAAGCCGAGGCGCCGCTGCTCAATTTGGCCGCCGAGCGCTTGGCGCCGCATGTGCAGCTGCTGGGGGTCATCTATCAGGACAGCGAAGCGGCGGTGCGCCAGGCATTGGCGCGGCAAAAATCGCCCTATCCGCAGCTTTTCGACGAGGGTTCGCAGATGGCAGTGGATTACGGCGTCTCCGGCGTGCCGGAGACCTTCTTTGTCGATCCCAACGGGGTCGTCGTTCACAAACACGCCGGCGCGCTGACCTACCAGGTGCTGCACGACGTGCTCGCCCCTTACGTCCCCGCAAACGTCTGGGCGGCGCGATGAGCGGCCGCCGCGTCGCCGCCACCCTGCAGCTGGTGTTCCTGCTGCTTTTTTTAGGCCGTTCCGCGCGCGCCAGCCGCGATCGTGAAGATCCCGCCTACCTGCTGGGCAAAGAGCTGCGTTGCCCGGTCTGTCAGGGGATGCCCATCGCCGAGTCCCCCAGCCCCATGGCCCAAGACATGATGAAGCAGGTGCGTGGCATGCTCGCCGCTGGCAAGTCGCCCGCGCAGGTGCGGCAGTATTACGTCGAGCGTTTTGGTGAGTGGGTCCTGCTGCGGCCACCGCCCCATGGCTTCAACTGGCTGGTTTGGCTGGGACCTCCGGCTGCCTTTTTGCTTCTCGGCGCCCTTTCCTTTGCCGCCCTGCGCAAGGGGAGGCCCTCCGCCTCGCCGGCGGCCGTGGCCAAATCAGACGCCGGCGTCGGCGATGCCGGCGCCGCTTCCCCCTACGCCGCGGCGATTGCCGCGGAGATGCAAGGAGAGCGGCATGGCTGACGCCAATGACCTCACGGCCGCGCTGGCGGCGGCGGCGGGGGGGCTCGGTGGCCTCTGGGCTGCCTGGCGCTGGGCCGCCAGCTGGACGCCGGAGCCTGCAGCGCTGTCGCCGTCGCCCTCGGCGGACGATCTGGAAGAAGATCTGGCGCAGGCCATGGCGCAGCTTGCCGATCTGCAGGCGCAGCAGCACCGCCTGCAGGGCGCCGACCACGCCCGCCAGACGGACGCCATTCGGCGCCGCGCGGCAGCGCTGTTGCAATCCCTCGACACGCTGCCGGCGCCGTCGCCGGCACGCCGACCACGGCGGCTGCCGCGGGGCCAGGGCGGGCCACTTGCGGCCCTCGCCGCCCGGCCGCAGCTGCGCGGAGCCCTATGGGGAGGCGGCAGCGTCGGCGTGCTGCTCTTTTTGAGCCAGCAGCTTGGCAGGTACATGAATTGATGCACGCAAGGGGTCATGCAAACGCACACCAGACATTTCTATGCATAATCTACGCGAGCTAGTAGTATATGCTATAAGAGCGCTTGGTGGTAT
>JBBSTS010000045.1:0-8246 GCA_038235675.1 Myxococcota bacterium
CGACAGCAACGCGGCGGCGCCGACGAGCAGTTCGACGGCGAGGCGCGCCAGCGGCAGGTAACGCAGCTGTACGAAGGCGCCTTTGATCTGCCGGGCGTTGGCGTTACATTGCGCGTCAATGGCGAAGCGAGCATTGCCCACGTCACCGACAGCTTGGTGGCGGCCCTCGTCCCGGCCCACCTGTAGGACGCCGCGTTGAGACCCTTGCGCGCGGTCCAGCCGGCGACCACAGCGGCGGTGCCCGGTGGGTGAGCAGTTCGGCCACTACGAGATTTTGCGGCGCTTGGCTGCCGGCGGCATGGCCGAGGTCTTGCTGGCCAAACAGCGCAGCGTCGGCGGCTTCGAGCGGCTGGTCTGCCTCAAACGGATCCTGCCGCACCTAAGCAAGCAGGAGGACTTTCTCAAGATGTTTCAGGACGAGGCGCGCATCGCCGCCAACCTCATCCACCCCAACATCGCGCAGATCTACGACATTGCCGCCCACGATGGCCGCTACTTCATCGCCATGGAATACGTCCGCGGCGAGGACCTGCGACGGATCTACAACCAAGAGGTGGGGCGCGGCAGTGCCATTGCGCGGCCCATCGCGGCGCAGGTGGCGATGGGGGCTGCGGCCGCGTTGGACTACGCGCATCGGCAGCAGTCCTTGGACGGTCAGCCCCTCGACATCGTCCACCGCGACATCAACCCGCAAAACATCCTCGTGACCTACGACGGCTTCGTCAAACTGATCGATTTCGGCGTCGCCAAGGCGGCGGGCAAGCTGATGCAGACGCGCTCTGGGGTGCTCAAGGGCAAATATTCTTACATGTCCCCCGAGCAGGCCTCGGGCGATCCCGTCGATGGCCGCACCGACATCTTCGCGCTGGGCGTCACCCTCTACGAGATCACCACCGGCGTGCGCCTCTTTAAACGCGAGAACGAGCTGGAGACCCTACACGCGGTGATCGCCTGCAACGTCACGCCGCCGCGTGAGCTCATCGGCGCCTACGAGCCAGGCCTGCAGGCGATCATCATGAAGGCCCTGGCCTACGACCCGGACGACCGCTACCACACCGCCGGGGAGATGCAGGCCGACCTCGAGCGTTTCCTGCAGGAAGCCGGCCACCCCACCAGCGCCGGAGCGCTGGCGACGTTCATGCACGACACCTTTGCCGAAAAGCTGGCCGAGGAAGCGGTCTCTGGGCCCTCCGCCGCCGGTGAGGCTGCGACCCACAGCCGCGGCGTTGCCGCCCAACGCCGCCGCCGCCAGCCCCCTGCCGTGGTCGCCGCGGCGCCGCCGGCCACGCCCGGCGACTGGGAGGTGGACGAGGCGAGCCTGGAAAAAACCCTCTCCGAGCCCTCGCCAGAGCCGCAGGCCCCCGGTCCGGCCCCCGCGGCCGCACCGCCGCCCCATACCACCCGCCCCATGCCGCTGCCGCCGGCCTCGCGCCGTCCGGCCAGGATGCGCCGCGCCGTCGCTGCGATGGGCCTGGCGCTGCTGTTGGCCCTGGCCGTGGTCCGTGCCCAACGCCGCGCCGCCCCCGCGCCGCCGGCGGCGGGCGCGGCGAGCGCGCGCATGGCCCTTCCCGAGGGCGCAGAGGCGCCGATGCCGGCGCCCCGCAACGCCGAGTCAACGTCCCAGACGTCTGTCGAACCGGCCACGGCTGCGAGTCCGCGGGGACCGGCACTGCAGGCCGTGGCGCCGCTGCCCATCGCGCTGTCGCTGGCGGGCCGTCCCCTCGGCATCACGCCCTTGCTGCGGGAATTCAAAAAGCCGGGCCTCTACCGCCTGCAGGGGCAGAACACGGCCTATGGCCTCAGCCTCACCCGCCAGGTACGGATCCTCGCGCACAGCGTCACGCAGCTCGACCTGGGCAAGCCCGCGGCGCGCCTGGTGGTGCGCGCCGAGCCTGCCTGGGCGTGGGTGCAGCTGGGCAGCCAGCCTGGTGAGCGTACGCCGCTCGAGCGCACCCTGCCCGCCGGCTCCTACCAGCTTACGCTGGAGTGCGCGGGCGGCGAGCAGCACCGACGCAGGATCATGCTGCCGGCCAACCAGCAGACCGTCTTGGACCTCACCTGCCCCACAGCGCAGCTTAACGCAGCGCCGTAAAAGCGCGGCCAGCAGCACACGTCGCGACGCCGGACGGCAGGGCGCTTCCGTCCGACGTCTACCTGAGAGGCGACCTCTCTAAAACCTATTTCTCTTCAAACTCAGCGTCGACCACCTTGCCGTTGTCGGCCGGCGGCGGGGTAGCACCCGCCGACCCGTCGGCGGCGCTGCCGCCCTCGCCGCCGGCGGCGGAGGCCTGGGCCATCTTCTCGCTGATCTTGTAGGAGGCCTGCACCAAGCCTTCGAGCTCCGCCTTGATCTTGTCGGTGTCGCCCTCTTTGAGGGCCGCGCGCGTCGCCTCCAACTTGCTCTGGACCTCGCTGGCGGTCGCCTCATCCAGTTTATCTTTGTACTCTTTGAGGCTGCGCTCTACCTCGTAGCACTTGGAGTCGGCGGTATTGCGCACCTCCACCTCTTCGCGCTTTTTCTTGTCCTCCTCGGCGCTCTGCTTGGCGTCTTCGACCATCCGCTCGATGTCCGTGTCGGACAGGCTGGCCGCCTCGATGCTGATCTTCTGCTTCTTGCCGGAGGCCTTGTCGGTGGCCGAGACGTTGACGATGCCGTTGGCATCGATGTCGAAGGTCACCTCGACCTGCGGCGATCCACGCGGCGCCGGCGGGATACCATCCAGGTGGAATTTGCCGAGGGTACGGTTCTGGCTGGCCATCGAGCGCTCGCCCTGCAGCACGTGCACCTCGACCGAGGTCTGGCCGTCCGCCGCGGTGGAGAAGGTCTCGCTCTTTTTGGTCGGGATGGTGGTGTTGCGCGGGATAAGCGCCGTCATCACCCCGCCCAACGTCTCGATGCCCAACGACAGCGGTGTGACGTCGAGCAGAAGCAGGTCTTTGACGTCGCCGGAGAGGACGCCGGCCTGGACGGCCGCGCCGATGGCCACCACCTCGTCGGGGTTGACGCTGCGGTTGGGCTCCTTGCCGAAGAACTCTTTGACCGTCTCGGCCACCAGCGGCATGCGGGTCGAGCCGCCAACCAGAAGTACCTCGGCGATGTCGGCCGGCTTCTTGCCGGCGTCGGCCAGCGCTTTTTTGCAGGGCTCGATCGAGCGCTTGACCAGGTCGTGGACCAGGCTCTCGAATTTGGCCCGCGTCAGCTTGATGTTCATGTGTTTGGGGCCGGAGGCGTCGGCGGTCAGAAAGGGCAAATTGATGTCGGTCTCGCCGACCGAGCTGAGCTCGATCTTGGCCTTTTCCGCCGCCTCTTTGAGGCGCTGCATCACCATCTTGTCCTTCGAGACGTCCAGGCCCTGGTCGCGCTTGAACTCGTCGCTGAGGTAGTTGATCAGAACCTGGTCGAAGTCGTCGCCACCGAGGTGGGTGTCGCCGTTGGTGGAGAGCACCTCGACGACGTTTTCGCCTACCTCGAGGATGGAGATGTCGAAGGTGCCGCCGCCGAAGTCGTAGACCGCGATGATCTCGTCTTTTTTCTTGTCCAGGCCGTAGGCCATGGCGGCCGCAGTGGGTTCGTTGACGATACGCTTGACCTCGAGGCCGGCGATTTTGCCGGCGTCTTTGGTGGCCTGTCGCTGGGCGTCGTTGAAGTAGGCCGGCACGGTGATCACCGCCTGGCTGACCTCCTCGCCCAAATAGGTCTCCGCGGCGCGTTTGAGCTTCTGCAGGATCTTGGCGGAGATCTCCGCCGGCGCATAGGATTTGCCAGCGATTTCGACGAATGCCAGGCCGCCTTTGCCGGAAACCACCTTGTAGGGGACGCGGCCGGTTTCTTCGGGCGCCTCGGCCACCTGCCGGCCCATGAAGCGCTTGATCGAGAAGATGGTCTGCTCTGGGTTGGTCACCGCCTGACGACGGGCCACCTGGCCGACCATGATCTCACCGTCGCGGCCGAAGCCGACGACCGAGGGGGTGGTACGGGCCCCCTCCTCGTTGGTCAGCACCTTGGGCTCAGAGCCCTCCATGATGGCGACGACGCTGTTGGTGGTCCCCAAGTCGATGCCGATGATTTTGCTTTTTTTCGAAGATTTGGGCTGCGACGCATTGTCTTGGCTCACGGTAAGATCCTTTGATATGGCGTAAAATGGCGCGAAAAGCGGCTTTTGCGAGCTCTTGGCCTCACAAAAAGCGGCGCTAATATGGGCGCCCCCGCATCGCTGTCAAGCCGCCGCCGTGGGTCGAGGCAGCCTTGTCCCGCCTGGACGAAGCAGGTACAGAGGCAGGCCATGCGTACTTATAGCCTCCTCGTCGTTGCCCTTTGGGTCGCATCCTCCACGGCCGGCGCGCAGGTGCCGCCCGGCCCCCCCCTCAATGGCCCGCCGCCCGGACAGCTCGCCCCGGCGCCCGGCGCCGAGGCGCCCAGCACGACGCCAGCGCAGGACGATGCCGAGGCCAATGGCAGCAGCGGCAGCGCCGAGGACGCCAACGGCCTCGAACAGCCCAGCGCCGCGGGCCTTGGAGAGCTGGACCTCGAACAGTGGTCGCGCGACGACTGGATGCTGCTCAAACCGCGCGTCGCCCTGCTCGAGGTGGACGGCTACCTGCGCCTGCAGGCGCGCACCCTGCGCCGGCTCGACCTCGGCAACGGCGCCGCCTGGGAGGTCGACCCCCGCACCGCCGACGGCGCCTACCGCCGCTTCGACCCCCTGGACGACGGCGCCGCCAACGTCAACTGGACGGCGATGCGCCTGCGCATCGAGCCGGTCATCAACATCAACGAGCAGCTGCAGATCATCACCACCCTCGACTTGCTCGACAATTTGACGCTGGGCTCCACCCCCAACACATTGGCCTTCGGCCAGACGCGGCCGCCGCTGAGCATCCTGACCCGCAAGCAGGTGGTGCCCAGCCCCGAGCGCAACGCCCTGACGCAGATGCTGGCCGTCAAGCGCCTGTGGGGCCGCGCCACCGCGCTGGGCGAGCAGCTGGAGCTGCGCTTTGGCCGCATGCCCGACCACTGGGGCCTGGGGATCCTCTACAACGACGGCGACGGCCTGGGCTGCGACGACGGCACCGTCGTCGACCGCGTCAGCCTGGCTTTTCGCCTCTACGGCCACGTCTTTACCCCCATGGTCGACTGGGTGAGCAAGGGGATCCAGACGCGCCCCTTCGGCACCTACGACCCTGCCCCCATCGACGCCGTCTCCTGGGACGACACGATGCAATACGCCCTGCGGATCAGCCGTGAGGACCACCCCACCGACATCCGCGACGCCACCTTGCACGGCAGCACGGTGGTCAACTACGGCATGAGCCACGCCTTGCGGCTGCAGCCGCGCCAGTTTGGCACCGCCTTTTGGGGCCCCGGCTACACGCCCGACCTGCAGCCCACCGCGGCGAGCCCGGTCGAGCGCCGCGACGCCAGCCTCTACATCGGCGACGCCTTCTTCAAGCTCTACCGCGGCCACCTGGAGGTCCTCGGCGAAATGGCCCTGCAGGCGGGCAGCTTCACCGACACGGTGGTGGGCAGCAGCGCCGCGCAGCCGGGCCCCAGTGCCAAAAATCGCATTCTCATGGCCGGCGGAGCCCTCGAAGCGCGCTACTTCGTCCGCGCCGACCGGCAAGGCACGCAGCTGTCTTTGCTCGGCGGTGCCGCCTCCGGCGATGGCCACGCAGGCTTCGGCGGCCTCGATTTGGTCGACACCCAGCGCGGCGGCGACGGCGCCCCGGGCGATCGCACCCTCCATAATTTCGCCTTCAGCCCCGACTACCACGTCGACCTGCTGCTGTTTCGTCGCCTGATGGGTACCGTCACCGATGCCTGGTACGTGCGCCCTGAGCTGGCCTACCGCTTCCACGAGCGCCTGGAGGGCGCCTTGGACGTGCTTTACGCCCAAGCCGTCCGCCCAAGCAGCACCGCCAGCGGCACCCAGCGACCGCTCGGCCTGGAGCTCGACGCGCACCTGCGCTTCGGCCTACCCTCTCCCAGCCAACGGGGTCAGCTGCACGCTGGGCTTGACGGCGGCATCCTTTTTCCGCTGCGCGGCTTCGACAACCCAGGCCTACCGGTAGCGGCGCGCCACGGCAAATTCGCATGGACGGTGGCCGGCACCTTGGCGCTAACATTTTAATCGAGCCGCCCGCTGCTTTGTGCGGCACCCTCTGCGCCCTGGTCACGCCCATGGACCGCCAGGGCCACCTGGATCTGCCGGCGCTGGCGGCGCTGGTGCAGTGGCAGCTGCAGGCCGGCGTCGAGGGCTTCGTTCCCTGCGGCACCACCGGCGAGGCCACAGCCCTGACGGCCGCCGAGCGGCGCGAGGTGATCGCCTGCGTCGCCGCCGAGGTTCCCGCCGGCACCGCCGTGCTTGCGGGCACCGGCAGCGCCAGCACCCAAGAGGCGCAGGCGCTGCTGCAGCAGGCACGCGACGCCGGCGCCACCGCGGCGCTGGTGGTCACGCCGCCCTACTGTCGGCCTTCTGACGCCGGCCTGCGGCGCCACTACCTGACCCTCGCCGAGGCCGACCTGCTGCCGCTTGTGGCCTATAACGTTCCCAGCCGCACCGGTTGCGATTTGACGCCGGCGCTGATGGGCGAGCTGGCCCGCCATCCCAACGTCGTTGGGATCAAGGAAGCCAGCGGCGAGCTCGACCGCCTGGCGGCCGTGCAGCAGCTGGCCCCTCACCTCGCCATTCTCTCGGGCGACGACCTGAGCGCCTGCGCCTTCAACCTGATGGGCGGCGACGGCGTCGTCAGCGTCGCAGCCAACGTCGCGCCGACGGCGACGACGCAGATGGTCGCCGCCGCCCGTCGCGGCGACGTGGCGACGGCCCGGCGGCTGCACGCGCAGCTGCGCCCCCTGTTTGCGGCGCTCTTCATCGAGTCCAACCCCGTGCCCACCAAGGCGGCCCTCAGCCTACTCGGCAAGATGCAGGCGACGGTGCGCTCGCCTTTGGCGGCCCTGTTGCCTCACAACCAACAACGGCTGCAGGACGTCTTGCAGGCCCAGGAGACCCTATGAAGCCCATGCCCCAAATTGGCGTCGTGCTGCTGCAGCTGGGTGGTCCACGGACCCTGGCGGACATCCAGCCCTTTTTGGCCAACCTCTTCGAGGACGTCCTGCCGCTGCCGCGGCTGCTACGTCGGCCTCTGGCGCGGCTGATCGCCTGGCGGCGCACGCCGGAGGTCACCCCCCTCTACAAGGAGATCGGCGGCGGCTCGCCGCTGTTGGCCAACACCGAGGCGCAGGCCGAGGCGCTGCGCGCTGCGCTGCAGGCGCAGGGCCTGGATGCCACGGTCGCCGTGGCGATGCGCTACGCACCGCCGCGCCTGCCGGAAGCGATGGCGCGCTTGGCCCACCTGCCGGCGACGGTGCCCAAGGTGGCGCTGTCGCTCTATCCGCACTACTCCTTCGCCACCAGCCGCTCGAGCTTGCGCGAGCTGAGCCTCGCCCTGCCGCAGGCGGCGCGCGCAAGCTGGCGCTACCGCTGCGCCTATCCCAGCGATCCAGGCTACATGGACGCCCTGGCCGCTTTGTTGGATGCGACGCTCACGGCGCACGCGGAGGCGGCGGGTGGGCCGCTGCACGTGGTCTTTTCGGCGCATGGCCTGCCGCAGAAGTTGGTACGCGACGGCGATCCTTACCCGCAACATATAAAGACGAGCGTCGAGGGCACGCTGGCACGGCTGCGCACCCCTATTTTGGGACACACCCTCAGCTTTCAGAGCCGCGTCGGGCCGGTCAAGTGGCTTACCCCCGACACAATCGACACCCTGACCGATTTGGGCCGTCGCGGCGTCGCGCACGTGGCGGTGGTGCCCATCTCCTTTACCTCCGAGCACATCGAGACGCTGCACGAGCTCGACATTCAGCTGCGTGAAACGGCCCAGGCCGCCGGCATCCGCACCTACGCCCGAGTCCCCACCGTCGGCTGTCATCCGGCCTTCATCGCCGCGCTGGCCTCCCAGGTGTGTGCCGCCATGGCACAGCCACAGGCCTGCTGCGGCTTGGTGCCCGACTGCGAGCTACGCACGGCCGCGCCGCCGAGCGTTTGACAGCCTGCGGCGCTCCCCCCTAACGTTGGCCAGGTGAAAACCCACCGTGCCCTTCCGCCGCTGCTGCTCTGCTTACCCCTGTCGGGCTGCTCCAAGGCCAACGACGCCGCCGGTGGCGACCCCGGCCAGGCGGACGCGACGGGCTTCGACGGCGCGCCGACGCGCTTTTACGGCCGCGTCCAGACCCGCGGCTCGAC
>JBBSTS010000046.1:0-8240 GCA_038235675.1 Myxococcota bacterium
CGGAAAAAAATTTGTAGTAATTGAGGCTAAGCAAGCCCTAGATCACGGCGGTAACGAATTGTTTTTCCGGCCCCCCTGCCGTCAACCACAACACTACCCCTCAGAAGAAGAAAGCCCCGCCACCACCACCCGAGCCACCCGCTTCCCAACAACCAAAGCAATGTCAGCCTCCGAAGCCCCTCGAACCCGAGAAACCGACCCAAAAGCCTTGAGCAGGGCCCGCCGCCGAGCCGGACCCACTCCCGCAATGTCATCGAGTGCACTGCGTGTCGCCGCCTTGCCCCGAAGTTTGCGATGAAAACCAATCGCAAACCGGTGCGCCTCATCCCGAGCCCGGGTAAGCATGAACAGCGCCGCACTATTCTGCCGCAGGACGATCGGATTCTTCTGCCCAAAGACGAACACCCGCTCGGGTGAGAACCGCATCGGCGCGTCGTATTTGCTGGAGTCGGGCCTGCGGACTTGGGTCGGTTCGGGGTCGAGCTGACCGCCGGTGTCGTCCTCCAGGTCGGTCTGCGCCAAAACCACCCCAGCTTCATCCAGGGCCCGCGACTTGGCCAGGCCAACCAAGTCAACGCTGTCGACGCCGTTGTCGTCCAATGCCGCACGCGCCGCGCCGAGCTGTCCTTTGCCGCCGTCGATGACGATGAGGTCCGGCAAGTCGCCCTCTTCGACGCCGCGCACCGCCCTGCGGCTGATCACCTCGTACATGCTTTTGAAGTCATCCTGGTCCGCCACGGTGCGGATTTTATAGTGGCGATAGAGCTCCTTGCGCGGCACCCCAGCATGCAGGCGGACTGCGCTGGCGACGATTGAGCTGCCTTGCATGTGGGAGATGTCGAAGCATTCGATGCGTTCGGGGGGGGCGCGCAGCTTAAGGGCGCGCTGCAGCCCGGCGATGGCGGTGCGGGCGGCACCGGCCTCGCGGCATTTGTCGGCGTAGGCTTGGGCGGCGTTGCGGCAGGCGAGCAGGACCAGGGCATGTTTGTTGCCGCGTTGGGGGACGGCGGCGCGCACGACGCGGCCGCAGCGCTCGCTGAGGGTTTCAGCGAAGGCGTCCGTCCACTCCATGCCTTCGGGGAAGAGGATTTCCTGCGGGACGTCCTGCTGGTCGCTGTAGTAGCGGCCGGCAAATTCGCTGAGCACGTCGCTGGTGGGGACTTCGGTGTCGTCGAAGGAGTAGCGGCGCGCGTCGATGAGGCGGCCGTCGCGGGTGCGCATGACGTGGATCTCGATGCAGGGCCCCTCGCGGTGCAGGCCGATGCAGTCGCGGTTGGCGCGGTCGGCGGTGATCAGGCGCTGGCGCTCCAAGGATCGCTCGATGGCGTCGACCTGGTCGCGCAGGGCGGCGGCGGCCTCGAACTCTTCGGCGAGCGCGGCGGCTTGCATGCGGTCTTTGAGGGCTGCCACCAGGCCCTGGGTGCGGCCATCGAGAAAGTCGCTGACGTTGCGGACGTTTTGTTGGTAGGCGCCGCCGGAAAGGTCGTAGACGCAGGGGGCGGGGCAGCGTTTAATTTGGTACTGCAGGCAGGGGCGGCTACGGCTGCGCAGCATTTGGTCGGAGCAGGTGCGCAGCTGAAAGTGGCGGTTGACCAGGCGCAGGGTCTCTCGCAGGGAGCTGGCTGAGTGGTAGGGGCCGAAGTAGCGGGCTTTGTCCTTGCGGAAGCGCCGAACCACCTCCAGGCGCGGGTAGGCCTGGGCGGTGTCCAGGCGCAGGCACAAGAAGCGCTTGTCGTCGGTGAGTTTGATGTTGAAGCGCGGATTGTGCGCCTTAATCAGCTCGTTCTCCAACAGGAAGGCCTCTTTGTCGGTGTGGGTGAGGACCACCTCCAAGTCAGCGAGCACCCGGTCGAGCAGGGCGACGAAGGCGCGGGTGTCTGAGCCGCTGAAGTAGCCGCGGACGCGGTCGCGCAGGCTCTTGGCCTTGCCGACATAGATCACTTCGCCGGCGGCGTTCTTCATCAGGTAGACGCCCGGCGAGTCGGGCAGGTTGCGCAGCTGGTCGGCGAGGGCAGGGCGCATCAGAGGCGCAGCTCGAGATTTTGCAGGTCGCGGATGCGGTCACGCAACGCAGCGGCCGCTTCGAAATCCAGCTCGCCGGCGGCCGTGAGCATCTGTTTGCGCAGCAGTTTGAGGCGTGCCGGGACCTCTTTGGGGTCGATGCCGGCATCGTTTGTGTCGAGCTTCTTCTCGTCCTTCATGGCGGGGGACAAGTCACGGATGGCACGCTTGACGCTGCGCGGGGTGATGCCGTGCTCGGCGTTGTAGGCCACCTGCTTCTGGCGCCGGCGGTCGGTCTCGTCCAGGGCCGCGATGATCGACTGGGTGCGGACGTCGGCGTAGAGGATCACCCTGCCCTCGGCGTTGCGGGCGGCGCGGCCGATGGTCTGGATCAGCGAGCGTTCCGAGCGCAAAAACCCTTCTTTGTCGGCGTCCAGGATGGCCACCAGGGCGACCTCGGGGATGTCTAGGCCCTCGCGCAGCAGGTTGATGCCCACCATCACGTCGAAGGTGCCCAGGCGCAGCTCGCGGATCAGGGCGATGCGTTCGAGGGTGTCGGTGTCGGAGTGCATGTAGCGCACCTTCACCCCGGCCTCGGCGTAGTACTCGGTGAGGTCCTCGGCCATACGCTTGGTGAGGGTGGTGATCAGGACGCGCTGGCCGAGCTCGACGGCGCGGCGCACCTCTTCGAGCAAGTCGTCCACCTGGGCGCGGGCGGGGCGGATTTCTACCGGCGGGTCGACCAGGCCGGTTGGGCGGATGATCTGCTCGACCACGACGCCGTGGCTCTGCTGCAGTTCGTAGTCGGCCGGGGTGGCGCTGACGTACATCACCCGGTTGCACAGCTTCTGAAACTCTTCGAAGCGCAGCGGCCGATTGTCCATCGCCGAGGGGAGGCGAAAGCCGAAGTTGACCAGGGTCTCCTTGCGGGCCCGGTCGCCGCGGTACATGGCGCCTATCTGCGGGATGGACTGGTGACTCTCGTCGATGATCATCAAAAAGTCGCGCGGGAAGTAGTCGATGAGGGTGGGGGGCGCCTGGCCGATGGCGCGGCCGGTCATATGGCGCGAGTAGTTCTCGATGCCGTTGCAGAAGCCCATCTGCTCGATCATCTCCAGGTCGAAGAGGGTGCGCTGCTCGAGGCGCTGGGCCTCCACCAGCATGTTCTTGCTGCGCAGCAGGGCCAGCCGTTGTTGCAGCTCGTCGCGAATGGTGTCCATCGCCTTGGCGCGGGTGGTGGGGGAGATGACGTAGTGGGAGGAGGGGTAGATGGCGATCTTATCGATGGCGCGCACTTTTTGGCCGCGCAGGGGGTCGATGATGTGGATCGCCTCGACCGTGTCGTCGAAAAACTCGATGCGCACGGCGTGGGCCTCTTCGTGGGCGGGAAAGACCTCCAAGACGTCGCCACGGGCGCGGAAGGTGCCGCGGTGAAAGTCGAGCTCGTTGCGCTCGAACTGGATGTCGATGAGCTTGCGCATCACCGCGTCGCGATCGGCGGTCTCGCCGGCCTGCAAAAAGACGAGCTGATCGTAGTAGGCCTCGGCTGAGCCCAGGCCGTAGATGCAGGAGACGCTGGCCACCAAGATGACGTCGTTGCGCTCGAACAGGGTGCGGGTGGCCGCATGCCGCATTCGGTCGATGGCGTCGTTGATGGTCGAGTCCTTGTCGATGTAGGTGTCCGACGACGGGACGTAGGCCTCCGGCTGGTAGTAGTCGTAGTAGGAAACGAAGTACTCGACGGCGTTGTCCGGAAAGAGCTCGCGGAACTCGTCGTAGAGCTGGGCGGCGAGGGTCTTGTTGTGGGCAATCACCAAGGTAGGCAGGCGTAGGCGATTGATGACGTGGGCGGCGGTGAAAGTCTTGCCGGAGCCGGTGACCCCCAGCAGCGTTTGGTGGTTCTCACCGCGCTCGAAAGCGGCGCAAAGCTCCTCGATGGCGGCCGGTTGGTCGCCCTGAGGGGTCATGGTGGAGGCGAGCTTGAAGGCATTTTGGCGGCGTGGCATGGTCGGACCCCGGCGAAATGGGTTAAATTGGACATTTCGTTGACAGCATCAAGGGGCAATTTTACAGTTTGAGGCTATCCTTTAACGTCCCGACGGAGGTTGGTGCGATGGTAGCGAAGAAAACCAAGAAGAGTGGTGCCCGTAAAGCTGTGGCCAAGAAGAAGACGAGCAAGAAGGTCGTCGCCAAGAAAAAAGCCCCTAGCACCCGCAAGGCCGTGGTGAAGAAGGCCGTCGCCAAGAAGAAGGCACCGGGACGCAAGAGCGCCGTCGCCAAGAAGAGCACGGCGAAAAAGGCGGTTGCCAAGAAGCGCCCCGCCAAGAAGTCCGTCGCCAAAAAAGCTGGGTTGGCTCGCCCCAAGAGCAGCAAGCGCTCCGTGGCCGCCAAGAAGCCGGCCGCCAAAAAACGGGGCAAAGCCCGCACCAAGAAGTAAGCCACCGGCCTGGTTGACCGGCTCTCGCCGGCCGCAGCCGCAAAAGGCGCCCGCGCGACCCTTTCGCGGGCGCGCCTCGGCTCAGGGAGGCGCCTCGCTGGGGGGCACGGCTGCAGGCTTCTGCCGTGCCCCTGCTCCCGCCTCGCGTCGCCGGCGGCCGAAGAAGAGGACCTCCTCGACCAGCCCCACCGCGACGTAGGTGGCGAAGAAGAGGAAGAAGGCGAAAGGGCGCCCGAAGCGCCAAGAAGCCAGCGCAAAGCTGCTGACCATGGCGGCAAACAGGGCCAGGCTGCGCGGCCCCAACGCGACGTCCTTAAAGGCGCGATAGCGCACGTTGGACACCATGAGGTAGGCCAAGATCAGCACCACCGCCACCACATGGGCCCGCCGAACCAGAAGCGCGGGGCCGCCATGCTCCTCGCAAAACATCACCAGCGAGGCGAGGACGCCGGCAGCCAGGGGGATCGGCAGCCCAACGAACCACTTCTTGGACTCGGGGGCGTTCTGCGCCGCCAGGACGTTGAAGCGGGCCAGGCGGATGGCGCCGCAGGCGACGTAGACGAAGGCCACCGCCGCCCCCCACAGCCCCAGCGAGGAGAGGATCCAGCGGTGGGCGAGGACGGCTGGTGCCATGCCGAAGGTGCAGCAGTCCGCCAACGAGTCCAGCTGCACGCCGAATTCGCTCTGGGTGCGGGTCAGCCGCGCCACCCGCCCATCGGCCATGTCGAAGAAGATGCCGAAGAAGATGGCCAGCGCTGCCTGCATCATCTGATGCGAGGAGGGGGTGCCGGAGGTCAGGACGATGGCGTAAAAGCCGCAGAACACACCCGAGAGCGTGAACAGGTTGGGCAGCACGAAGATTGCCCGCGACAGGAGCAGACGGGGTGGACGCGAGCGCGATGGCATGGGCCTTGCTCTCCCACAAATCTTAGGGCGCGGCCAGGTCCTCGTTGCTCAGGCCGCAGGCCTGGAGGTTGCCGGCGGCCAGTGCGGCGCATGAGCATTGCTCCAGGCGGGCTGCGCACGACTTTTGGTCGGCGGCCTGGGCGTCGCCGGAAGCGGCCGCGGCGCGCGCGCGGACGCGGGCGATGCAGGCCTGGCGCAGGGCCTGGGTGGGCTTGCAGTCGCACACCTTGAGGGAAAGCTCGCGGCAGGGGTTGCCGCAGGCGGCGGTGGCCAACAGGCTGGCGCCCACAAGCACCGTAAAAAGGCGACGAAGGATCACCTCGCGGACGTAGCAGTTGGGCAGGTGCGGTGCAAGGCCGTACACTGGGCCCCATGCCGGCGATTTTTCTTCCCCCAGCCTACGCCGTCGGGCTGGGGGCGCAGCTGCGGCGACAAGAAGCCGCCTTGCGCCAAAAGCTGGCCGGGGCCGGCGCACGCGCCCTGAGCCTGCAGCCACAGCTGCAGAAGGTCATGGGCGAGCTGGCCGCGGCCAAAGCGGCCGAGGCGCAGCGGCGGGCGCGCGCTTTCGCCGCCGCCACCGAGGTCGCCGACCAGAACGCCAAACTGGCCGCCCTGACCCGCGAGCTGGGGGCCCTGCGGCGGCGCGTCGAGCAGCTCAGCGAAGCGCTAAACAAAGCCGTGGCGCTCGACGCGCAGCTGGCCCTGCGCGCTCAGCGCGGCGCCGTGCTGGTGCAGATCAGCGGCCGTCAGAAGCTATTGGAGGCGGCCCAGGCGGCGGCGGCGACTGCCCGGCAGATCGTCGCGACGGCGCGGCACGAGACGGCGCCGGCCACCGACCGCCAGGCTGCCCTGCAGCTCGAGCTGAGCCGCCTGTCGGCCGAGTTGCCGCGGCCGGCGACGCGTCTGCGCCTGGCGGAGGTGCTGCTGGCGGCGGCGCATGCCCGCTTCGTCGTCGACCAGGAGGCGCCGGCCTGGCGGCGCGAGGTTGCCGCCGCCTGCGTCTTGGTGGTGGCGGTGCACGACGACCTGCTCGCCGGGCGCTACGTTGCCGAGGGTCACGGCGAGGTGTTGGCGGGGCGGGCCCATGCGACCTTACAGGCGCTGCAGGCGCAGGTGGCGCTGCAGCGGTGGGGCGAGGCGCGCGCGCTGTTTGCCAGTGCCAGCCGGCCGGAGTGGTTCTTCCACCACATATTCAACGTCTTCGTCTTTTGGTGCTTCGGCCTCTATTTGGGCGAGGAGCGCCAGCGCTTGGCGGAGCTGTTGGCGGTGCACGAGCATTCTTTGGGCCTGCGGGGGGCCTACGCGCGCGCCTTCGTCGCCCTGTTGCGACGCGACGCACCGCTGTTCTCGCTCTCGCTGCGGCAGCTGCTGCAGGCGGAGTGGGAGGCGTGGCGGCAGCTGCCGCAGAAGGGCCTGGGGCTAATTAACCTCGGTGGACTGGCGCTGGTGCGCCTGGCGGCGACGGCGCAGCTGCCCTGGGAAGAGGCCGACGTCGGCCTAACGTTGCCGTTGGCCCTGCGGCAGTAGCAACTGGGGCGGTTTTGGGCCATCAATGGCCGAATGCTAAACGGCTTCTTCCTCTTGATGGTGGTGGGCAGCGTCGTCTGCGGCGCAGCAACGGGCAGGCTCACGGACGTGGCCCAGTCGACCTTCCTTTCGGCGGGGTCGGCGGTGAGCCTGGCGGTGGGCCTCATTGGCGTGATGACCCTGTGGCTGGGGCTGATGCGGGTTTTACGCGAGGCCGGCATGCTGCAGGTGCTGGCGCGGGGGCTGCGGCCACTGATGCGCTGGCTCTTTCCGGCGGTGCCGGCGGACCATCCGGCGATGAGCATGATGGTGCTCAACTTTACCTCGACGATGCTCGGCCTCGGCAACGCAGCGACGCCCTTCGGCCTCAAGGCGATGATGGAGCTGGAGAAGCTGAGCAAAGATCCGCGCCGGGTTACCGACGCGATGGTGATGTTTTTGGCGATCAACTCTTCCGGGCTGTCGCTGTTTCCCACCGGCATCATCGCCATGCGGGCCTCCCTGCACAGCGCCGCGCCCGCAGCGATCTTTTTGCCCACCCTCATCTCCACCACCGTGGCGACGCTGACGGCCGTGGCGGCCTGCAAGCTTCTGGCACGGCTGCCGGCCTTCTCGTTGCGGCTCGGCGACCCGCTGCAGGGATTGGACATGCCGCCTGTGCCGCCTGCCGAAGCGAGCGAGCCTGCCCCGGAGGCGCCGGCGATCACCCTGCGGCCGCTGCCGGAATCGGCCAAGCAGCGGGCTTTTGCATGGACGCTGCTTGCCGCGACCCTCGCCGCCTTCGCCTACGCACTGGTGCAGCAGGCGCGGTCCGAGCACAGCTGGCCGGCGGCGCTGCGCACGGCCACCTCGCAGTGGATGGTGCTGGTGCTCATCGTCGCCTTCGTCATGCTGGGGGTCATGCGGCGGGTCAACGTCTACGACGCCCTGGTCGAGGGCGGCAAAGAGGGGTTCATCGTTGCGCGGCGCATTATTCCCTTCATGGTCGCCATCCTCGTGGCGGTGGGGATGCTGCAGGCCTCCGGCGGCGTCGCCTTGCTGGTGCGCCTGCTCGATCCTCTCACGCAGTGGGTCGGCATGCCCGGCGCGGCCCTGCCGATGGCGCTGCTGCGGCCGCTGAGCGGCTCGGGGGCGCTGGCGATGTCCGTGCAGATCATGAAAGAAAACGGCGTCGACTCGCTGGTAGGCAACATCGTCAGCACCCTCAACGGCTCCACCGAGACGACCTTCTACCTGCTGGCGGTCTATTTGGGGGTCGTGCGGGCGCGTGACACCCGTTACACCTTGATCCCCTGTCTTTTGGCGGACTTGGCTGGCATGCTCAGCGCCGTCTGGACCTGTCGGCTGTTGCTTTAGGAGATGTGTGCAA
>JBBSTS010000047.1:0-8137 GCA_038235675.1 Myxococcota bacterium
CTTGAGCCTTTCGGCCCAGCCAGGCGGCGAGGCCTGCTACCGCCAGCTCTTCAACGCCGCCGGCGCTGCGCCTTCGACCCCGGCGCAGATCCATGATGCGGCGCAGGAGGAGCTCGAGCGCCAGCACGAGGCGATGCTCGAGCTGGCACAGGCGCAGGGGTTCACCTCCGTCGAGCCCTACCAGGCGTTTTTGCGCCACGCCAAGGCCGCCACGGCGCCCCCCGCCAGCGACGCCGAGCTGCTGCAGGCGCTGCGGCGGGTGGTGGCGCGGGCCACCGCGGCGCTGCCGCAGATCTCTGCGCGGGAGGCACCGCTGGCCCCTCTGCAGGTGGTCGCCCGCAGCGAGCTGCTGCTGCCGCTGATCGCCGCCGAAGGCCGCTACCTCCCCGGCGCCCGCCATCGACCCGCGCGCTTTGCGGTGGTGCCGGCGGCGCTGCGCGGCCGCCCCTTTGCCGCCGCCGAGGCGCAGGCCTTCGCCGCCACCGTGCCCGGTGCCCACCTGCAGCACGCCATCGGCCTGCAGGCGGCCGATCTGCCCGCCGCCCGCCGGCACCTGCAGGTGCCGGGGTTCGCCGCCGGTTGGGAGATCTACGCCATGCACCTGGCCGCCGAGCTAAACCTTTACAGCAGCCCCGCGGCGCGCTTCGGCATGCTCGACCGTGCCGCCCATCAGGCCGCCCTGGTGCAGGTGGACACTGGCCTGCACGCCCTGGGCTGGACGCGCCAGCAGGCGGTCGACCTGCTGCGCGAGAACCTCGGGCTCGAAGAGCGCGAGGCCGCCCTGGAGGTCGAGCGCTGCGCCGCCGCGCCAGGGCAGGCGCTGGCCGGGCCGCTGACCGCACAGCTTTTCTGGGGCCTGCGCCAACAGGCCAAACGCGCCCTAGGCAAGCATTTCGATGGGCCCAGCTTTCACCGCCGGCTGCTGGGCGACGGACCGCTGCCCGCCGCCGTCTTGCGCGACGAGGTGGGGATCTGGCTCAGCGGCGCGCAAAGCCGTTTACTTACGCACTGAGTCGTCCTAACCTTTCGGGATGAGCTACCAGCCCCAGCCCCTCACGCCGCGCGTCAAAGAGATCCTCAGCTGGTACGCCGGCAACCCTCCCGGCGTCCTCGCCAACCTGGCGCGCATGCTCAACTTTGGCCGCCTGGCGGGCAGCGGCAAGATGGTCATTCTACCGGTCGACCAGGGCTTCGAGCACGGTCCCACCCGCTCCTTCGGCAAGCAGCCCGCCGGCAACGACCCACGCTACCACTTCGACCTGGCGGTCCAGTCCGGCTGCGCCGCCCATGCTGCCCCCCTGGGGGCGTTGGAGACCGGCGCCGTCGAGTACGCCGGGCAGATCCCGCTGATCCTCAAGCTCAACAACAGCGACTCGCTGTCGCTCGGCGAGCCCTGCTCGGCAATCACCGGCAGCGTCGCCGATGCCCTGCGGCTGGGCGCCTGTGCCATCGGCTTCACCATCTACCCGGGCTCCAGCCTGCGCAACACGATGTACGAAGAGATCCGCGCCCTCATCGCCGAGGCGCGTTCGGTCGGCCTGCCTACCGTGCTGTGGAGCTATCCGCGCGGCAAGGGCCTCTCCAAACAGGGCGAGACCGCCATCGACGTGGTCGCCTACGGCGCCCACATCGCCTGTCAGCTGGGGGCGCACATCATCAAGGTCAAGCCGCCCACCGACTACCTCGAGCAGCCGGAGGCCAAAGAGGTCTACCTGGCACAGAAGGTGCCCATCGCCACCCTCACCGAGCGGGTCAAGCACGTCGTGCACGCCTGCTTCGGCGGCCGCCGGATCGTCATCTTCTCCGGCGGCGCCCCCAAGGGCGACAAAGAGGTGCGCAGCGAAGTGGCGGAGCTCGCCGCCGGCGGCGCCTGCGGCTCGATCATGGGGCGCAACGTCTTTCAGCGTCCCCGCGCCGAGGCCCTGCAGCTGCTCGGCGACGTGATGGACGCCTTCAAGGCTTGATCTCCGGCTGACGGCGCGGCTTGCTGCCGGCATGGCTAAATCTCGCGTTCGCTCCGAACACCTGCGCCAGCTCGTGGCGGTTGCTGGGGTGCTGGTGGCCGTCGTGGTGGCGGGGGCGCTTCTGGCGCCGCCGCTGTTCTTGGTCGGCGAGGCGCTGGTGCAAGGCGGCCACGCGGAGCTGCTGCGCGGCGTGGGCTTTGCCCGCTACCTGCACCGCAGCGTCCTGCTCGCCGGCCTCCTGGCGCTGTGTTTAGGGAAAAAAAGCCGCGGCCCCCAACGCCGAGTGGGGCTGCGCGGCGGCGCGGCGCGCCTGCTGCGCGGCTTCGCCCTCGGCAGTGCCGGTGTCGCGGCGATGGCCCTGGGGCTGGTGGCGGTCGGGCGCCTCGGCGCGCCGCATTGGCCCGCCGCCGACGGCGCGGCGCTGCTGCGGCTCGGGGCCATAGCCTGGGCGGTGGCAGCGGTGGAGGAGGTGCTTTTTCGTGGTGCACTGCATGCAGCGTTGCGGCGAGCGCTGGGGCACCGGGCGGCGCTGGCCCTCGGCAGCCTACTCTTTGCGCTGCTGCATTTCGTCCGCGCCGACCCGCACATCCTGCCCGCCGCCGCGGTCGATTACGCCAGCGGCCTGCGCCTCTTGCCGAGCCTCTGCGCGCCGTTGGCGCGCCTCGGCGACGTCGTCGGCACCCTGGTGACCCTGGTGGCGATGGGGGGGGTTCTCGGCGATTTGGTCGAGCGCTCCGGCAGCCTGCTCGGCGGCATTGGCCTGCACGCCGGCTGGGTGTTCGCGCTGCTGGCGCTGCCGCAATTCTGTGCCGCCGGACCGGCCTGCATCTGGGCTGGCGGCGATTTGCGCGATGGCCTGGCCGCCTGGCTGCTGATGGCCCTAAGCAGCTGCCTCGGCCGCCGCCTGATGGGCTAAGGCGGTCACTTGGTACATCCGTTGCTCCAGGTCGGCGTCGTCGGGGTCCTGCAGGTGCGCCTGCTGCAGCACGTGGCTCATCTGGGGCCAAAGCTGGAACCGTTCGTAGATCGCCGCCGCACGCAGCAGGTCACCGCTTGCCCACCGTGCCAGGCCGCGGCGATGGTAGAGCAAGGCCAGCTGCATCCAAAAAGGACGGTTGTGGGGCAGGGTGCGTGTCACCTGGGCCAGCAATTGCTCGGCGCCCGCCTCCTCGAGATGCACGGACACCAGCACCACGTTGAGCAGCGCCTCGTAAGACGTCGGTTGCAGGTGCCACGCCCGTAAAAATTGCTTTTTGGCCCCTAGCAGGTCGTGGCGGCAGTTTAGGACCTGGCCGCAGAGGATGCGCAGGAAGAAATAAGTGGGATAGGCCGCGATCAGGGCCTCCACCGTCTGCTGAGCCGCCTCGACCTGCGATCCTTGCAGCAGCGCCCGCACCTTTAGCTCCATTGCCTTCGGCCGCGACGGCGCGAGCACCAAGGCGCGCTCGGCGTCGCGTCGTGCCAGGTCGTATTGCTGCAACGCCAGATAAAATTGCCCCCGCCCCTCATGAAAATCAGCCCGTTTTGGTTGCAGGTTCAGCGCCACGTTCCAGCCGTGGCAGGCGGCCGCAGTGTGGTTTAGCTTCGCCAGTAAGCGTGCCCTACGGGCGTGCAACTCGGCGATCTGATCGTCCTCGTCGAGCTCACGGGTCAACTCGGCAACGGCGGCGGCGTATTCGCCGCGGCACTCGTGCAGCAGCGCCCGCAGTGGCGCAGTGGGGGCAGTGACCGGCAACTGTGCCGTCGTCGTGCGCGCTTCGGCGGCGCACAGCGTTAATTTGTCGTCGAGCTGAACCTGCAAAACTCCGGCGCGCAGCGCGACTTCGGCATCGGCCCCTTCCGGATCGCGCTCAATCAGCCGATGCAAATAAGCGTTGGCCAAGCGAAAATCACCGGCGTTGAACGCCCCGCGTGCCAGGTCGAGCAGGCAGGCGACCTCCTCCGGGCGCAGAGCCTGCGCCTGAGCGATGGCCCGCGCGGCGTTGAAGCGGGTGGTATAGCCCCATACGGACGCCAGGCGCAGCACCAGCGCCCGCGGCTCGAAAAACTCCGGTGCGGCGGCGGCGGCACTCCCCGCAAGGCTAACGGCAGTGGCGAAATCGCCCCGGTCGGCGCAGTCGTAAGCCGCCAGGCACTGTGCCACCAGCCAGCCGTCGTGCGTTGTCCGGGCGGCTTTTTGCTGCCGTGATCTGCGCGACAGGTGGGCGCTGCTGGCGTGCTGCAGCAGGCGCCAAGCACAACGCGGGACGGCGCGATGGGCGTCGGCGTGGTGGCGCTGCAGCTGCGCCAGGTCCTGCGAGCCCGAGAGCAGGTTGTGCGCCGCAGTCGCCGTGGCAAAGGCCCGCCGGGGCTCGCCGGCGTCGGACCAAAGGTCGGCGAGCTGCAGCAGGCCCGTAAGCGTCGGCGTCGCACGCATCTCTGCCGCCAGTTGGTGGGCGTGGGCGTGGCGACACAGGCCCTCCTCGCCCATGTAATCTGCCCACGCGCGTAGGTCGCGATAATGCCGGGGCGAGCGGCCCTCCGGCAGGCCCTCGCCGCGGCGGTGGGCGGCCAGCTGCAAGAGGTTCTGCGCCCGCGTCTGGGGCAGCCAGATGCACCCCTGCGGATCGCGCGGCGGGGTCCAGCGGGGCGCGGCCAAGGCATCGAGGTGTGACGTCGCGGTGGGGCTCTGCGGCCGGCGCGGCGGCAGCGCCACCACCGTGTCCTCGGCGCGGTAGCGCAGCGGCTCGGCGGCTGCCTCGGCGGACGAAGGGGGCGTTGGCGGCCTGGCAACGGGAGCGAGGGGAGCATGGGCAGCACGGCTTCCGACCGGCTGCAACACTAGCCCTTGCCGAGGCGGGAGAAGCCCAATGCCGACCACTCCCCCTGCGTCCAGCGGTCGCGATGCACCAAAATGCCGGTGTCCTCGAAGGCGCACTGCACCTCGTCGGCCTGGGTGCGCAGCAGCCCAGAGAGGATCAACAGGCCGCCGGGGCGTAGGCGGCCGGCGATGGACGCCGCCATCTCGATGAGCGGCTGCGCCAGAATGTTGGCGACGATCACCGAGAAAGTCTGCTCTACCTGGGCGATGGGGGTGGCCGCGGCGCTCAGCTCGATGCCGTTCTTGCTGGCGTTGGCGGCAGTGGCGGCGACCGCCTGCGGGTCGAGGTCGAGGGCCGTCACCGGCCCCAGCCCCAGTTTCGCCCCGGCGATGGCCAGAATGCCGCTGCCGCAGCCCAAATCGCAGAAGCTGCGGCCGGCGCGCGGCGTCGCCTTGAGCCGCTCGGCGTAGATCTCCAGGGCTTTGAGGCACATGGCGGTGGTGGCGTGCTGGCCGGTGCCAAAGGCCATGCCGGGGTCCAGGTCCAACACCAAGGTTCCAGCCGGGGCGACGAAGGTGGTCTCCCACGACGGCACGATCCAGATCCGTCGGCCGACCTTGAGCGGCTTGAAGTACTGCTTCCAGCGCTCCGCCCAGCCCTCGTCGGTGCATTTTTTGAGCTGCAGCGCCTCGCCGTGCAGCTCGGCCGAGAGGCTCTGCAGGGCCTCTTGGGCGCCGGCGCGGATGGTGGCGGGCTGCTGCGACTCGGGGTAGCTGGCCAGCAACAAAACCTGGCCGGCGAGTGCCCCAGGGGCCGCCTGTGGCAACAGCCCCTGCTGGGCAAATTTGGGCATCGGCTCGCTGCCGTCGCCGACCGTCTCGACGCACAGGGCGCCGGCCTCGATGAGGCTGGCGCTGGCGTCTTCGCCCCAGCGCAGCGGCACCGCCAAGGTGAGCTGCCACCAGGCATGCTGAGGCGCCGGGGCGACGGCGCTCATTTCACCAAGCGCAGGTGGCCACGCTGGCGCCCCCCGGGTTGCGGCTGGGCGGCGCGGTCGCCGTCGTCGGCGGGTGCAGGTGCTTCTTCGGGTGGGGTAGGAGCTTTTTTGCCGCCGGCGCGGCGCTTGCTCGGATGGGCGCCGGTGGCCACGTCGGCGGCTGCCGCTGCGCTGCCGTTGCGCGCTTTGCCGGCGCCGCGGCTGCTGGCGGGGGCGCCGGCCTTGGCGCCGCCCCCGTCTTCGTCGTGCGCCGAGCGGCCACGCGGGGCGCTGGCGCGCCGGCCTTTGCTTTCTTGCGGCTGCTCGGCGGCGCTGTGGATGAGGGTGAGCTTCGGCGGTCGACCTGTGCTGGGGCCGGGACCCGCCGCCAGGCTGGCGGCCGCTTCGGGGCCATGCTGCAGCAGCTCAGGGGGAATGTCGTCGGGGAAGAGGTAGGGCTGACCGCTGATGTGCGAGACCACCAGGAAGATGGCCTCCCAGGGAAAGCGACAGGTGTAGGGGACGCCGGCGAAGGTCAGCGTTGCGCGCACGCCCCAGCTTTCGACCGACATCGGCAGGCCGAAGCGATAGGAAAGGTTGAGGCGCAGTTGCGGGTCGCCGGCGAGGTGGACGGGGACGTCGACACCCTCGCGGCGGGCATCCAGTGCCACGAGGACCATGCCCTGATCGAGCAATTGCTCCAGGACGCTTCGTTTGGTTGCGGTGGGACCCTGGCTCATTCTGCCCATTATCATCGCAGGCCTTCGTCGGCTGTGCAACAGGGCCTTGAAGTTCGTTGCAGCACGCGCCAGTGTGCGCAGGATGTGTGCCGCGCCAGAAGCCCCAGGACCGCCTTTCGTCGAGGTGGTGGCCGCCCTGTACGTCGGTGCCGCCGGCATCCTGGTCCAACAGCGCCCGGCGCACGTCTCACAGCCGCTCGCCTGGGAGTTTCCCGGCGGCAAGGTCGATCCCGGCGAGTCCCCCGAGCAGGCCCTGCGGCGCGAGTGCCAAGAAGAGCTTGGGGTGGAGGTGGAGGTGGGGCCGCTGGCCTACACCCAGCGCCACGCCTACCCCGAGAAGATCATCCGCCTGCGCCTGTATCACGTCCGCCTGCGCGGCACGGGGACGCCGGCGCCGCTGGCTGCCTGTCAGCTCGCCTACCTGCAGCCGCAGCAGCTGCGCCCCGAAGCCTTCTGTGCCGCCGATGCGCCCATCCTCGCCGCCCTGCGTGACGGCTCGCTGGTTGCCGGCGCGTGGAGTTGAAAGCGGGCGGCGGAGTGGCCGCCCAGCAAGGTTATCTGCCGGCCGCATGCCGGCGCGCGGGCGAGGCCATGCTGCAGGCGCTGGCCGTGCTCGGCCGCATGGTTTTGACCGCGACGCACATCGCCGCTGCGGCCCGCCGCCGGCGCCTCGACCAGGGCGAGCTGTGGCGGGCATTGCACACCTTCGGCAACGCCTCGCTGCCTCTGACGTTGACCACCGCCGTCTTCATGGGGCTGATGCTGGTGTTGCAGAGCGCGGCCTACGTGCGCCAATACGGCGCCCACGAGCTGATCGGCTACTTTACCGCCTTCTCGGTTTTGCGTGAACTCGGCCCGGTGGTGCTGGGCCTTATGCTCAGTGGCCGGGTGGGCGCCAACAACGCCGCCGAGCTGGCGACCCTCGGTGCCACCGAGCGCCTCGATGCATTGCAGACCCTGCAGGTCGACGTCGCCGGCTGGCTGCTGCTGCCGCGGACGTTGGCGATGGTGGTGTCGCAGGTGGCCCTCTTGATGTTCTTCATCCTCATCTCGCTGGTGGCGGCAGGGGGGGCCGCGCGCCTGGTTTTGGGCGTCCCATGGTCGACCTTCTGGCGCTCCGCCATCGACGGCCTCAGCGCCGTCGACCTGCTGGTGGGCGTCGGCAAGGCCGCCGTCTTCGGCTTCGTCGTCGCGGTGATCTCCTCGACCTACGGCTGTGCCTACCGCGGCGCCGTCACCGGCGTCGGCCAGGCGGTGCGCCAGCAGGTGGTCGCCTCAGCGGTGTGTCTTTTCGCCATCGACTACGGCCTCACCGTCGCGCTGGCCGGGCGCTAGGGCGGCGGTGCTGCGGCGGATCGGCCAGACGGCGCGTTTGGGGTGGCAGTGCCTGGGCGCCCTGCCGCAGCTGCACCTGGCGGAGGTCTGCGAGCACGCCTACGAGGTGGCCGGCCGCTCTGCCTTTTTTATCGCCCTGACCTTGGGCTGCACCGGCGCCATCATGGTGGTGCAGGCCGCGAGCCAGGCGGCCGGGGTGCTCGGCGACGTCAGCCCCATCGGCGGCATCTTTTTGCAGCTCTTGGTCAGCGATTTCGGCCCCCTGGTCACCAGCCTGTTGCTGGCGGCGCGCTGCGGCGCCGGCGTCGCCGCTTCGATCGC
>JBBSTS010000048.1:0-8051 GCA_038235675.1 Myxococcota bacterium
CAGCCACTGTAGCTGCGGCAGCAACTGCGCCGGCGGCTGCGCTGGCCGCGCCGGCACCGCCCCCAGATCGAAACTCACGGGGAGAGTTCCAGCCGCAGACGCCGCAAGGAGGCCACCTCCGGCTTGCTGCTGCGCGGCTGCAGTGGCGCGCCGGCGGGCGGGTCCTGGCGCACCACGGCGCCGGTGCCCACCACCCGCAGCTGCCAGCCGCTCAGCTCCGTGGCGGCCAGATCGTTGAAGCGTTTCACCACCTGCCGGGCACTGAGGCCGACGAAGGAGGGCAGCTGGCCACGCCCGGGCGCCTCGACGCCCGCCGAGCCCAGTGCCTCGGGCTGGGTAACCAGCGTC
The DNA here is from genome assembly GCA_038235675.1 of Myxococcota bacterium. GTDB lineage: Bacteria > Myxococcota > XYA12-FULL-58-9 > XYA12-FULL-58-9 > JBBSTS01 > JBBSTS01. The sequence continues at coordinate 349 of JBBSTS010000048.1, forward strand.
GCCAAACGGTCGGCTTCGGCCTCCTGCTTGGCTTTCGCCTTGGCCTGCGCCAACAGGGCCGCCGGCTCCGGCGCCGCCGGCGGCAACTTCTGGTTGGCGGGCACCCCCAGCCGCTGCATCGCCGCCAGGCCAATCTGAGCGAAGACCGGCGCCGCAACGACGCCGCCGTAGTGCGAGCTCTGCGGCTCGTCCACCGCCACGACAATCACCACCCGCGGCGCCTCCGCGGGCAAAAAGCCGGCGAACAGGGCGATGTAGTCGGTGCGGCTGTAGCCGCCGGCGAAGGGGTCGGCCTTCTGCGCCGTGCCGGTCTTGCCGGCGACGCGGTAGCCGGGCACCGCCGCCAGGCGTCCGGTGCCCTCGTGCGGCATCACCGAGGCCTCCATCATGCGCACCACCCGCCGCACCGAGGCGGCGCTGAGCACCCGCTGCGGCCGCGCCGGCGGCGTCGCCGCGAAATGCGGCGCCAGGCCGCCCTCCGGGTGGCGCAGCTCGCGCACCAGGCGGGGCTCACGGTAGATCCCGTCGGCCGCCAGGACGCGGTAGAGCGCCGCGAGCTGCAGCGCACTGAGGGCCATCCCCTGGCCGAAGGCGATGGTGGCGGTCTCCAGCTCCGACCAATTGGCGGACGCGCGCAGCTGCCCGGGCGTCTCGCCCGGCAGCTCGATGCCGCTGCGCCGGCCGACGCCGCCGCGACGCAGGGCATTTTCCAAATTGCTTTTGCCCATCGCAAAGGAGATCTTCGCCATGCCGATGTTGCTCGACTTGGCCAAAATTTCGGTCAGCCCCATCCAGCCGCGCGGGTGGGTGTCGCCGATGCTGCGCCGGCCGATGCTCATGCGGCCGTTTTCGCCGTAGAAGGTCGACTGCGGCTGCACCAAACCGCTGTCGAGGGCGGCGGCAACGACGTAGGGCTTGAGGGTGGAGCCGGGCTCGAACATGTCGGTGACGGCGCGGTTGCGGCGGGTGGCGGCAGCAACCGCGCCGGCGTTGGCGTCGAAGGTGGGCACCACCGCCATCGCCAACACTTCGGCGGTGGCGACGTCGAGGACGACCGCGGTGGCGGCCTTGGCGCGGCTGCTCTGCATCGCCTGGCGCACCGCCTCCTGGGCGCTGTGCTGCAGGTGCAAATCGAGGCTGAGCTGGGTGTCGTAGCCGGCCGCCTTCTGGCTGGGGTCCAGGCCGCCGAGCAGCACCGCGTGGCCGCGCGCGTCGCGCATCGCCTGGACGCGCTGCGGCTCGCCAAGCAGCTCGTTGTCGAGAAACTTTTCCACCCCCTCGAGGCCGCGCGCATCGGTACCGGCCAGCCCCACCACCTGCGCGGCGACGTCGCGCTGGGGGTAGAAGCGCTTGGGCTCCTTGGTGAAGCCGACGCCGCGGAGCTTCAGAGCGGCGACGCGCGCCTGAACCGCCGGTTCGACCTGGCGCTTGAGCCAGACGAAGGCGCGGCCGCCCTGCAGGCGCCGCTGCAGCTCGGCGCGCGGCAGGCTCAGGGTGGCGGCAAGCAGATCGGCGGCGCGGCGGGGATCGGCGATTTGGCGCGGGTCGGCGAAGACCGAAGGCAAATCGACCGAGATCGCCAGCGGCCGGCCGTGGCGGTCGCTGATCTGGCCGCGGCGGGCGGTGATGTTGACGTTGCCGACGTACTGCCCCTGCGCCAGGCGACTGAGGTGATCATGCTGCAGCAGCTGTAGCTGCGCCGCCCGGCCGATCAGTGCCGCGAATCCCAAAAACAGCAGGCTGGCGATGAAGCGCGCGCGCAGCACGAAGCGGTGGGTGGCGCCGCCGCGGCGCGGCGCGGCCTCAGCGGCGTGCATGCCTCGCCCTACGGACCTCGGCGCGTGCGAGGTGTGCCGGCGACGAGTGGCCGCTTACCACCTGGCCGACGCTGGGCGGCCGCAGTCCCAGCCGCCGCGCGACCTGCGCCAGTTGGCTGGGCGAGCGCTGCGCCGCCAGCTCCACCTGCAGGCGTTGGGCGCGGCCATGCAGCCCATCGCGCAGGCGCTCGGCGGCGCTGAGGGCGTAGCCCAGCTGTACCGCATCTTGATGGACGTAAACGCGAAACAGGGAGGCGCCGGTGGGCATGCAGAAGAGGCTCGCGCCCAGGGCCAGACCACGCAAGGATGCTTTTTTCATCGATAAGGCCTCCAACTCAAAGGGTTTTAGGAACTGCAGCGGACGACGGCGCGCAGCTTGGCGCTGCGGGAGCGAGGGTTGCGCTGCTGCTCGGCGAGCGTCGCCCGGCACACCTTGGCGCTCAGCAAGCGGACCTGTGGCTGCGCCGTGCAGACGCAGACCGGCAGGCGCGGGGGACATTGGCAGCCGCGCGCGGCGGCGACGAACGCCCGCTTGACCGCCCGGTCCTCCAAAGAATGAAAGCTTATCGCCACCGCGATGCCGCCGGGGCGCAGCACCGCCACCGCCTGCGCCAGCCAGGCGTCGATCTCCCCCAGCTCGTCGTTGACCGCCATGCGCAGGGCCATAAAGGTGCGGGTCGCCGGGTCGAGGCCGTCTTTGGCGGGGCGCACCACCGCGCGCACGCAGGCGGCCAGCGCCGCGGTGGTGCGCGGCCGCTGCGCTTTGATGGCCCGCGCCCCCGCCGCGGCGCGCCGCTCCTCGCCCAGCGTCCACAGAAGGCGACGCAATTCGCCGGCCTCCAAACGCTCGCAGAGCTCCCAGGCCGCCTCGCCCTGCGTCGGGTTCATGCGCATGTCGAGCGGCTGCGGCGTCGGATGGTCGCGAAAGGAGAAGCCGCGCGCGGGGGTGTCGAGCTGGTAAGAGGAGACGCCAAAATCGGCCAACAGCAGATCCACTGGCTGGGCGTCGTTGGCGGCACAGAGCGCCTGCAGCTGCGACATCTGGCCGTGCACCACCTGCGCCCGCGCGCCGCAGGGCTGCAGGCGCGCGCGGGCGACCTCGACGGCCTCCGGGTCGCGGTCGATGCCCAACAGGCGGGCCTCGGGCAGCGCGGCCAGCAACGCCCCCGCATGGCCGGCGCCGCCGACGGTACAGTCGACCAGCTGCAGGGGGGGAGGCTGCGGGCGCCGCGCCTGCTGCGCCAGCGCCAGCACCTCGGCCAGCAGCACCGGCGCGTGCACGAAGGCCGCCGCGGCGCTCACAGTCCCAGCTCCGTCAGGGTTTTGGCAACCCCCGCCATGTCGGCGCGGCTGGCAGCCAGGCGCGCTTCCCAGGTGGCGGCGTCCCAGATCTCACAGACGCCCACCATGCCGGCCCAGACCAGCTCTTTTTGCAGGCCGGCGTAGGCACGCAGGCTGGGGGGCAGAAGCAGGCGGCCATGGCGGTCGATCTCACATTCGGCGGCGCTGGCGACGTAAATGCGTTTGAGGCGCACCACCGCCGGGTCGAACTGCGGCAGCTTTGCGAGGCGCTCCTCGAACGCCAGCCAGGCCGACAGCGGGTAGGCCATCAGGCAGGTGTCGAGTCCGGTGGTGACGATAAGCTGCTCGAGCGGCTCACTCGGCGACACGGGCGGTGCGACGACCGCAGCCGTAGGGGCAGCGGGCAGCAAGGCGGCGTCGTCCGCCGGCAGATCGCCTGGGGAGGCCGGCGCGACCGGCGGCGTGGCCGGGCTCAGGGCCCGCAGCACGTCGCGAAAGCGCGCCGGACACTGGGTCCGGCCCTTCGCGTCGATGCTGTGATGATACAGGCCACGAAACATGCGCTCCCTCTCGAGCGTCGGGGGCGGCCACCGCCGCCCACTTTGGTCCACCCTTGCCCACCTAGCTTTGAAGTAGTGGCGTGGCCGATCTATCGAGTCAAGTTTTTCACTACGCGAAAAACGGCCCTGAGGGCCCGTTTAACGGTTTAAACTCTTATTTTTCCCGCTCCGGCTTGGGGGCCGGCAGTGGCGCATGCAAGGCGGCGAACAGCGGCGCCAGCACCAGGGGTGCCCGCCAGCCCTGCAGCTCCGGCCGGGCAGCCAGGGCCTGCGGCTCGGTGGGCGGCGTGCGCGCCAGCTCCTCGAGCAGGGCGTTGGAAAGGATGACGTCGGGCTCCACCCCCAGCTCGGCGGCCAAATCGCGGCGCAGGGTGCGCAGCGCCTCGTAGCGGTCCTTGGCGGTGGCCTCCAGGGTGCGGCCGCTGCGCCGGCGACGCAGGGCGCCGGCGGGCGGCTCGCCCACCACGGGGGAGGCCCGCTGCAGCGCGGCGATGACTTGGGCGCCGAAACGACGAATGCCGCCGTGGCGTAGGCCCGCCTGCGGCTGCAGCTCGGCCAGGGAGGCGGGCGCCTGCTGCGCCAGCATCAGCAAGACGTCGTCGGAGAAGACGCGAAAAGCCGGCCGGTCGAGCTCCTCGGCCAGGCGCTCGCGCAGCAGGGTGAGCGCCTGCAGCCGCCCGCGCGCCGCCGGTGCCAGGGCGCGGGCGCCGGTGATGCGCCAAAACAGATGCTCGGGGGGCACCGGCGCCTTCTGCATCAGGCGTTGACTGGTGGCCGGCAGGCGGGCGAAATCCTCTTCGGCCCAAACCAGCCGGCCACGCTGCTGCAGCTCGCTGCGCAGGATTTTGTGCAGGGCGGGCAAAAAGTGGGTGTCGTAGCGGGCGTAGTCCAGCTGCGCGGCGCTCAGCGGCCGCTGCGCCCAATCCGAGCGCTGCTGCTTTTTGTCGGCCTCGAAGTCGAAATGGTTGCGCAGCAGCGCTGCGAGGCCGAACTGCGAATGGCCCAACAGGCGCGTCGCCTGCATGGTGTCGAAGAGATTGACCACCTCGAAGCCAAAGTCGCGCCGCAAACAGAGCAGGTCGTAGCCGGCATCGTGAAAGAGTTTGACGATGTGGGGGTCGGCCATCATCGCCTGCAGCGGCGCTAGGCTGTCCAGGACCAAAGGGTCGATGAGGACGTCCTGGCCGGCCGCGGTCATCTGGATCAGGCAGACTTTTTCGCGGTAGCGATGGAAGGAATCGCTCTCGGTGTCGATGGCGACGACGTCGACGCCGCGCAGCGTTTGGGCCCAGGACTCGAGGGCCTGTGGGGTGTCGATGTAGAGGGGCGGTGGATGCACGGGACGCCTATACCCTTGCGGGCTCGCACTGTACAAGCAGGCGCATGTCCGCCGCGCTCGCGCCGCAAACCGCCGGCTCCACCCCCGTTGCCGTCCCTGCCCGCCTCACAGCCGCCTTCGCCGAGCTGCTTGCAGCGCTGCAGGAGGCAGGCGCCGCCGTGCACCGTCCCGACCTGCAACAGACGCCGCAGCGCGCTGCGGCGCTGTGGCACGACCACCTGCTTGCCGGCGAGAGGATGCAGCCCGCCGAGCTGCTGGCGGCGCCGATGCCACACGGCGGCCGCGCCCCCGTGCTGTTGCGCCGGGTTGGCGTCCACCTGGTCTGCCCGCACCATCTGACCGTCGCCTGGGGGCACGTCGACCTCCCCGACCGGCCGCGCGGCCACCGCGCCGGCGCCGCCCGCCGGTGCGACCTGGTGCAGGCCTGCACGGCGCGCTTCGTCCTCCAAGAAGAGGCCGCGCAGCAGATCTGCGAGGCGCTGGTAACCCACCTGGGTGCCGCCGCGGCGGTGACTCAGGTGGTCGCCGTACACCCCTGCCATACGATCACCCGCCCACACAGCCACGGCGCCACCCTCGCCTGCTGGGGGCAGGCGGGCGACGAGGCGGCCGCGGTCCGCCTGCAGGCGCAGCTGCTGACCCCCGAGGCGGCCCCCGCGAACGCGCCGTGAATCGGCCGCACGTCGCGATCAACGCGGCGATAAGCCTCGACGGCAAGCTCGCCGGCCGCCAGGCGCCGCTACAGGTGTCGCGCGCCGACCGCCGCCACATGGATTTTCTGCGCCATGGCGTCGACGCCATCTTGCTCGGCGCCGCCACCCTGCGCGCCAACGACTACCCCCTGCAGCTGCGCTGTCCGGTGGCCCAGGCCCTGCGCCGCAGCCACGGCCTGCCCGCGGGGATCGCCTGCGTCCTGGTCAGCCGCGGGCAAGCTCTGATGCCAACGGCCCGCTTCTTCGCCCAGCCGCAGGCCCCCTTCCTCGCCGTCGCCACCCCGGCCGGGGCCCCAGACCTCGCGCTGCCCGCCGAGCACTGGCGCTGCAGCGCCCCGGACGCCGCCGACGTCGATTGGCGGATCCTGCTCGGACGCCTCGCGGCGCGCGGGGTGCATCGCCTGCTGGTGGAGGCCGGCGGCAACGTCGTCGGCCAGCTGCTCGACGGCGGCCACGTCGACGACCTGCACCTCACCCTCTGTCCCCGGCTGCTGGGCCCCGGCCCCAGCCTCAGCGCCGGATCGCAGCGCCCAGGACCCACGATGCGCCTGCGAACCTGCGTCGAGCGCGACGGCGAAATTTTCTTGCACTATACGACGCAAGGGGCATAAGGCGACTGCGACGATTTATACCGCAACGACTCATGCAGCCTTTGTAGAGCCCGTTGGTAACTAAGCAAGTGGTGTGACAGCCGCAAGGTGCGAGGCTCCCCAGAGTTTATCCAGGCTTTCCCTATCGCCTTGCAGCAATAGGCGAGGCCAATGAACAGGCAGAACTTCGTACCTACTCCCGACAGTACGACGGCACGCAAGAATGCCTAGCCCTGACTCAATCACATAATCAAAAAGGTAGGGATCTATCTTTCTTAATTCTCGCGCGGCAGTAGGAAGGGATCCTGATATCGGCACAGCTATCCAAACGCGATCCGAGAAGCGTCGATAATTGTTTGCCTGCTGCACTAACTTGGAAGTAAACCCCAGCTTCACCTCTACGACGATAACTTCCGCTGTGTCCTGATCTCTCCAGTCCACCGCAATGGCGTCTACGTTTTCAAAGTCGCCCCCGGCGCGTCCCGCGTGGACATCAAAAGCACATTCGACTTCGGGTGTATATTCAGCAGAGTCATAGATATCGGTAAGGGTCTCCACGACGTAGCGGACCAAACGCGCCTCCTCTTGCTTATTCTCAGTCTTCCTCTTCGGCGATACTTCAGCTTCTTCTTCTTTATCTTCGGCAGTCGGCGTTTCAGCGGCTGCACATTCAGCAGCTTCATCAATTTTATGTTGTCTTTTCTCGTAGACTTCCTTCGTAAAAAAGCTTCTGCCCGCATGGAAAATCGGGGGCGTTACTGACTGACCATCGATGCGGATCTGTTCAACCAAGTCAGAGGGGTCCGTGAATCCGGCGCTTTCCAGTTCTTTTTTATACCTCACGACTCCGATACAACCTTCATACTTCTGCAAGAGGTCTCTAAGCACACCAAAAGATTTCTCCAGAACTTCTGATGACACTGCTGCGATAGCTGGTGATTGCTCGGCTATTCTGTTTTCTTGAATGCTCTCGGGCGCTATATTTTCTTGGTCGTTCTCGGCCATGATCTTCTCCCAGTAAGGCTAGCAACTTCAAGTAATCTAGCATGTCGCGAGGCATCGTCCATTTTTTTTGATTCTTAGGGTAGCCAAATGAAGGACGTTGACCTACGCCTTGCTTATTGAAATCGCCTTTCTTCAGCCGCGATAGACGATTTCGGTCGCCTTTAGCTTCGCGCATGCGGGGGCGCTTGCCTGCAGCATGGCGCTTGCGGGTCTTGTTTGTATGTGATCTTGAAAGTCTGCTCGAGACTGCATGTGCTACCTTGCGGCACATGTCTACCTAGCCAACCGTCACACTTACGGGTTGGATCCACGAAAGTAGCGATTCTCTCGAAGCTGAAATTCCTTCGCTTTAAGCGTTTAGCATGACTCTGAGAAAC
>JBBSTS010000049.1:0-8048 GCA_038235675.1 Myxococcota bacterium
ACAAAGCGACCCCCTCGCCGTCAAAGTCGACGCCCGCTTTTACAAGAGCCAGCTGCCGTCGTTCGGCGACCCCAACGAGCCGGAGTTTGCCAGCAGTGCTTACGCGCTGTCCGTGGGAAACGATGCGTACTGGGCTGCCCTGGCGGAAAAAGCGCTTCTCAAGCAGCTTATCGCCTACCCTAGACAGTTCATCTCCAACGAAACGCGTGCAACGTTTGGGGGCGAAGCGAATACCTCGCTCGACGACCTGCAAGATCTGGGCGTCGCTGCCTTCAGCTTGGCTGATGCGGCGCCCATCCTTCATGCGCTGGGCGGTGGGCGAACGCAGGTTTTGCCGCTGCCCGATGTCGCCAGTGCGACATCGTTTGCAGCGCTGGATCGCATCGAGCAGGGCAAGGCTGCGGGGATCCTGGCCATGCCTACCGCCGATACGTGGAGCGCGTCGGCGGCCTATGGTTTCGGCGGTCGCCTAACGTTCGACGACGGCAGCCGCTGTGATTTGCAGGGAAACAGGGAGGGTGCCGCTGCAATTTGCACCACGAGCGCCGGCGAGAGCTACAGCCTGCGCTCTCTTTATTCTTACAGCCTGCTGGGCGGCGACAGGGCGAGCTCTCGCATCATCCTGCGTGACCCAGACAACACGCCTTACCAAGACGACGTCGCTTCCTTACCCTCCTACGTCGCAGTTTTTGGTAAACCTTTTGCACCCCCCGTTGCCCTGTTGGCAAACCTTAACGCCACGCTGATATTGGCGGATCTGGCTCAGCCTGCCATGGGGCCGGCGCCCATCTACGACCTCGCGACTTTGACCGATGTGACTCAAACGCCGACCCCTGTCCCTTCCCGGTCTCCGTCGAAGTCACCGACGGCGGCCCCTAGCGCAGTCGGCGCCTCACCCACGCCGGCGCCCACCCCACAGGCCGCCGCGGGCACTCTGTCGCGTTGGTTGCCCCTGACGCTTCCGTGGGTGGCCGTGCATCTGTTCAACCCTTCTTTCTACCGAGGATGAGATTATGAAGACACAGAGAAGTGATCGATCCGAGCAAGCCCCGAAATTCCAGTTTGACGCGCACCTAGAAAAAAACAGGCGCCGCCGCTCAGCGCACACCCTATCGCCTTACGACTGTGTACGACGGGCCGCGACCCTCTTTGCCCTCGCCTGGGGGGCTTCGCCACGGCTGGCCGCAGCCAGCGGCTTTGAAGCTGCCAGGGCGCCGCAGCCGGACCTGCTGCACCTGCCACGGCCGGGGGGCGGTGCGCAGCGTTACCTTCTTCAGCAGGCTGCAGCCGACCTGCCAAAGCTGCCTCAGGAAACTTTTGCGACGCAGCCTACATCTTCCAGTTTCGAACTGGGTGATTATACGTTGGCCTCGCCGCCCGCGAACGCCACGCTCTATGGCGTGACGAACACGCCGTTGGTCGAACATATAAATGCCGGTGAGGGCAATTCGCTGCTCGATTCGATGTTGGCAAGTCTGGCACTCAGCGCGCCCAACCGCATCAAAGAGATGATCGAGGGGCCACTGCCGGGCACCACCGGGGACTACTACGTAAAACTCACGACGAACGCGGGCTCGGCTGTGGCCGTGGCGCTCGACGACGCTTTTTATCTGCAGACCGCGCAGAGTACTTCTGATTTGCAGCAATACGGAACCCCGGCCACGGGGGTCAACGCCACTGGATCTTTTTGGTACGCGCTCATGGCCAAAGCCTGGACCAAACTCGCCGGCAGCGACCTGCACACCTACCTGTTGCCCGATGCGTTCTACGGCGGCCTCGCCGGGGCTTTCGACTTGAACTTCACGCAGGGCTACACGCGCCTAGGTGCCGCCCAACCTATCCCCAGCGCGCGCGCGGTGGCGCCTGGGGACCTGCAAGTCATGGAACTGCCAACGATGAGGGATGCCGAACTGTATGCCGCTCTAAGTTCCATCGAAGCCAACCTGACCGTCGGTAACTTGCTGTTCACCAATTCCATCAATTACACCCAGTCCTCGGCCTACGACCCCTTCTTGGACGATCGAACCCTGCGCTTTGCCAGCGGCAACGTCTGCGGTTTGGGGACCTTTAATGGTCGCATCACCCCCAACTGTGAGGTCAAAAAGACCAAAGAGATTTACGCCCTGGATTCGGAGCTTGGGTACATCGTCTACGGTGGCAGCGCTGCCAACCAATCGATCTTTTTGCGTTCGGCCTACTTTCCGTCCGCCGAGGAAGCCGCCGAACTCGCTAAGATTGAGCTGGAGCCTAACGAGGTACGGACCCTTGCCAAGGTTTTCGCTCTGCCATTGAGCCTGGCGCGCGACCTCAACGGCACCCTGTTGCTTGCCTCGCTCGGCGGTACGTCCGTCGCCCCAACTGCATCGCCCACGGCTTCGGCGCCGCCTCCAAGCCCGCCATCGGATCAGGCAAGCCGTGTGGCCGCACGCGCCAACGGCGCACTGCTGGCTGCGGCAGGCTTGGCGGGCGTCTATCTGGGCCAGGGACGGCTGCTGAACCGCTGACATAGGGCCCGCTTCGGGCCGGGAGCGCCCTAGCAGGCCACCTTCCCACCCGTGCGGCCTTCTGCTAAGGCTCAAAACGTGCCCCAACCTTCCCCCCTCACCGCAGGCCTGCCCCTTCCCCAGCGCCTAACGCTGCTGCTGTCCAGCTGCGGCGGCCTGGGCCACTTGCCGCTGGCGCCGGGCACCTGGGGCTCGCTCGCTGGGCTGCCGCTGTGGTGGGCGATGGCGGGGCTGCCTGCGGCCACCCAGGCGCTGGGCGTGTTGTTGCTCACCGTCGCCAGCATTGGCGTCTGTGCCCGCGCCGAGCAGATCTACGGCGCCCACGACGTGCAGCGCATCGTTTTGGACGAGGTGGTGGGGATGCTCACCTGTGCCCTGTGGCTGCCCTTTGCTTGGCCCCAGGTGGTGTTGGCCTTTGCCCTCTTCCGCCTGCTCGATGCCGCCAAGCCCTGGCCGATAGGCTGGGTGGACCGCCGCGTCCGCGGCGGCGCCGGGGTGGTGCTCGACGACAGTTTGGCTGGCGCCATCGGCTGCGCCATCATGCACGCGATGACCTTCGCGCTGAAAGGATGACGCCGATGGGCGAGAGACTGGAGATGCTGTCGATCGGCGACGAGCTGCTGGACGGCCGAGTGACCGACACCAACACCGTGCGTGCAGGCCGCGCCCTGGGGGACGTCGGCAAGCACCTTGCCTGGCGCGCCACGGTCACCGACGACATCTCCGAGATCGTCGCCGCCGCCAAGGACTGCATTCGCCGCGGCACCACCACCTGCCTGGTCAGCGGCGGCCTGGGGCCCACCACCGACGATCTGACCGCCGCCGCCTTCGCCGCGCTGGCGGGGGTGCCCCTGCGCCGCGACGCCGGCCAGGTGGCCCACCTCGAGAACCTTCTTTCCAGCCGCGGCCGCACCGTCAGCGAAAACCAGCGTCGCCAGGCCGAGCGCCCCGAGGGCTCCGAGGCAGTCGACAACCCAGTGGGCACGGCGCCAGGCTTCTCGCTCACCGTCGACGGCTGCCGCTTCGTCTCCTTGCCCGGGGTGCCCAAAGAGTTCGATCCCATGCTGGAGGCGGCGGTCCTGGCACCGCTGCGCCACCTAAAGCCAGTGCTGCGCCGGGCGCTGTACTGCATCGGCATCATGGAGGCCGAGGCCGATCGCCGCTGTGCCGGCCTCATCCCCGCCGGGGCGCCAGTGCGCCTGCAGTACCGCGCTAAATTTCCCGAGGTGCACGTCGGCCTGCACGCGCCGCCGGAGGCCGAGGCGCAGTTGGACGCTGCCTTCGCCGCCATCCAGAAGGTTCTGAGCCCCCACGTTTACGCCACCCAGGTCGAGGGGATGGGCTACCCCGAGTATATCCTGCGCGCCTGTCGCCAACAGGGGGCCACCTTGGCGGTGGCGGAGAGCTGCACCGGCGGACTCATCGCCGACATGCTTACCGACGTCCCCGGCAGCAGCGAGAGTTTTTTGGTCGGCATCACCGCCTACAGCTACTCGGCCAAGCAGCGCTGGCTGGGGGTGGAGGCGGCCACCTTGGCCGAGCACGGCGCCGTCAGCGAGGCGGTGGTGCAGCAGATGGCCCGCGGCATCGCCCAGCAGGCGGGCAGCACCTACGCCCTCAGCGCCAGCGGCATCGCCGGCCCCGGCGGCGGCCTGCCAAACAAACCGGTGGGCACGGTTTGGCTGGCCGCCCACGGTCCCCAGGGGACGCTTACCCAGTGCCTGCAGCTGCATCACGACCGCCAGGGCAACAAGCTGGCAAGCGCCTTCGGCGCCCTGCGGCTGCTGGATAAGGCGCTGCAGCAGCAGCAATCGTCAAAGAAGAGTTAAGAGCGCCCTGCCCGAAGCCGAGTGGACTAGTTCCTTTGCCGATGGGATGGTGTGCTGGCGGTTGATCGCCGCGGCAGTTGCCGCGACCTTCGTGCGTATGGCCGATCTCGACGCATCGCATGACCAGCCGCTGCAGCAGGACATGGACCTTCTGACCGGGATGCTCGCCGAGATCCTTGTGGAGCAGCAGGGGGCGACTTTTTACGCCAACCTGCTCGCCACCGTCGCGTTGGCGCAGCGCCACCGCGGCGGGGAGGGGGCAGCGGCGCGGCAGTTGCAGGCGCAGGTCGCGGGGATGGATGCGGCGGCCTGTCACGCACTGGCACGGGCCTTTTCGGCCCATTTCGGCGGCGTCAATTTGGCGGAGAAGGTGCATCGCATTCGCCGTCGGCGGGCCTATCAGCATCAGGGCGCGGCGCCGCAGCAAGGTTCACTGCGGGCGGTGTTTGCCAACCTGGCGACGCAGGGGGTGGGGCTGACACAGTTGCATGAAGTTTTGAGTCAGCTGCAGCTGACGCCGGTTTTCACCGCCCACCCCACCGAGGCGACCCGCCGCACCCTGCTGCGCAAGGAGCAGGCGATGGCGCGTGACCTCTTGGAGATGGACGCGCCGGGTCTGCTGCCGGGCGCCCGCGCCGCCGCCGTGGGCCGCCTGCGTCAGCAGCTTACCGCCGCCTGGCAGACCGACGAGGTCACCGACCAGCCCAGCGTCGCCGACGAGGTCGAGCACGTCGTCTTCTTCCTCGTCGAGGTGATCTACCGCATCGTGCCGGCGCTGTATGCCGAGGTGGCGCAGGCAACGCGGACGGTGTTTGGCGCACCGCCGGCGCCATGGCCGCCACCGGTGCCGCTGCTGCAGTTTGCTTCCTGGGTGGGGGGCGACATGGACGGCAACCCCAACGTCGGGCCGGCAACCTTGGAGGCGACACTGCGGCGCCACCGCCAGCGTATCCTGCAGCGCTACCTGCAGGAGGTGGAGGGGCTGTTCGAGCCGCTGAGCCAGTCGCAGCGCCACGTGCGCATCAGCGACGTGCTGCGGGCGCGCCTGGCGGCGCTGCCGCCACCCCTGCCGCCGCGCTGCGCCGACATGCCCTACCGGCAGCTGCTCTTCGAGGTGGCGCGGCGGCTGCGGGCCACCCTCGCCGACGAGGCGGCCGCCTACGCCGATGCTGCGGCCTTCGTCGGCGATTTGCAGCTGATGGTCGACAGCTTGACGGCACATGGCGGCGAGCACGCCGGCGCCCACCCACTGCGGCGTTTGTTGTTGCGGGCGCGGACCTTCGGCTTCCACCTCGCCACCCTGGACGTGCGCCAAGATGCGCTGGTGCACCGCCGTGCCGTCGGCCAGGCGCTGGCGGCGCCAGAATTTGCCGAGCAGCCGCCGGCAGCGCGTCTGGCGACGCTGCGAAAAGCGCTGGCGGCCGTGGGAGTGAGCCAGGACGCTGCCGCCTCGGCGTCACCTACGGCAGCGACTTCGGCGACGACGAACCATGGCGTGGCGGCTCCTTCCGAGGCTCTGATGGCGGCCTCCGTCCTCAGCCCCGCGCCGTCGGCTACGTCGACCAGCAACGACCTCGTCGCCGTCCTTGCGGTGCTGCGCACCGTGGGCCGCTGTCGAGCCCACTTCGGCGAAGCGGCGGTGGGTCCCTACATCATCAGCATGTGTCAGGGGCCCGACGATGCCTTGGCGCTGCTCTTTTTGGCGCAGCAAACAAGCCTGCGCGATGCGGACGGAGGCGTGCCGCTGGACGTCGTGCCGCTGTTCGAGACGGTCGACGACCTGCAGCAGGGCGCTGCTTGTTTACAGGCGTTGCTGGCAGACCCGTTTTACCGCGCCCACCTGCGGCGGCGCGGCGACGGCCAGATGGTCATGTTGGGCTACTCCGACAGCAACAAGGAGTCCGGCATCGCCGCCTCGCGCTGGGCCCTGCAGCAGGCGCAGCGGGCCCTGTTGTCGGTGGCGGCAGAGGCCGGGGTGCGGCTGCGGCTCTTTCATGGCCGCGGCGGCACCGCCAGCCGCGGCGGCAGCAAGCCGCGCGAGGCGATCTTGGCGGAGCCGCCCGGGGCGGTGGCCGGCGCCCTGCGGGTCACCGAGCAGGGCGAAATCATTTTCGCCAAATACGGCCTGCGTGACCTCGCCCTACGCACCCTGGAGCTGATGGGGGGCGCGGTCATCGAAGCGACGGTGCGCGACCGGCGCCGCGGCGCCGCCGCGCCGTGGCCGGCGGATCCTGCCGCGGCGATGGCGACGGTGGCGACCCACAGCCGCGCCGCCTACCACCAGCTGGTACGCCACACGCCAGGGTTTATGGACTATTTCTCCCTCGCTACCCCCATCGACGTCATCGGTCGCCTGGCGATCGGCTCGCGCCCTGCGTCGCGGCGCAAGATGGCGGGGATCACGGACCTGCGCGCCATCCCCTGGGTCTTTTCCTGGACCCAAAACCGTCACATGCTGCCCGGCTGGTACGGCATGGGCCCTGGTCTGCAGGCAGGGATCGACGCCTTCGGCCTGCCGACCCTACAGAAGATGGCGCGCGAGTGGCCGTTCTTCTGCAACCTGCTCGCCGACACGGAGATGGTGCTGGCCAAGGCGGACATGGGGATCGCGGCGCTGTACGCCGAGCTTGCGGGCGAGGCAGATCGGCCGCTGTTTGCCGGGCTCAAAGAAGCCTACGCCGCCACCTGTGCCCTGGTCTGCGAGGTGCGCCAGCAGACGCATCTGCTGCAGCACGAGCCCATGCTGCGACGCGCCATCGCGGCGCGCAACCCCTACGTCGATCCACTAAGCCACTGTCAGCTGGCGCTGCTGCACCGTTGGCGTGCCGGCGACCGGCAAGATCCCGAGCTGCTGCGGGCGCTCGTCGTCACCGTCAAAGGCATCGCGCGCGGGCTGCAGAACACCGGCTGAAAGCCGCTGCTTCACGCCGCGCCGGTCCCACCGGCGGCGCGACTTGCCAAGCGTTGTCCCACTGCGCCACTGCTCGGGGATGGGCGTGCTGGCTTTTTGTTTGAGTATTCTGCTGGCGTCGCCGTCGGCCGCGGTCGGCGGCCGCTGGGCGCCCTTTCTGCAGCGTGCTGGCCTGCCGTCGCTGCCGGCCAGCGGCGAGCTGGCGCCGCCGCACCTGCGGGGCCTGCCGCCGCCACCGCCGCTGCGTTGGCGGCTGCAAGAGGCGCACCGCGACGGGCTGCAGCTGCAGGTCGAGGCGCAGTGGGCGCTGGCAGTGTGGCCAGCGCTCTGGCGCGCCGGGGCGCAGGCGCTGGGCCCTGCTGCGCCGTTGGCGCAGCTGCCGGGGGGCCGTGGCGGCGCGGCGACGCAGGCCACGGCGTGGCTGCAGCCGGCGGCGCTCTGGGCCCTCGTCGAGGGCCAGCTCGCGGCGCAGCTGCCGCTGCTTGCCGTTCTGTGGCAGGTGCAATTTAGCGGCCTGGAGGACGATCTGCGGCGGCGCTTCGACGCCGATGTCCTGGGCCTTGCGCCCCGTCGCCTGTGGATCTGGCGGCCGCACGCCGCCGCCCGTCCGGTGGCTTTTTTGGAGGTCCAAGACGGCGCCGGGGCGGCCCCCTTCGTACAGCTGCTGGCGCACTGGGCCGCCGTCGCGGTGCCGGGCCTGCGGTGGCAACATCGGGCGCGTGGCCGCCAGACCACGTTTACCCTGCAGCTGCCGCGCGGCGGCGCCTGGGCCCTGCGCTGTGGTCCGGGCGGGGTGGGGTTGGG
>JBBSTS010000050.1:0-7798 GCA_038235675.1 Myxococcota bacterium
GCGCGCATCGGCGAGGTGCGCCTCGATTTGACCCGCCTGGTCAGCGTCTGCGACGCCCTGCAGCCCAAGCCGGAGGGCAAAGGCAGTCCGGCGGTGGGCGGCGCACTGGGTGGGCTGCTCGGCGGCGCCAGCCCGGCCGCCGACGCCGCGGCCGGCGGCGGCGCGGGCGACGCCGCCATGAGCTGCGAGGCCGTCCTCAGCGCCATCACCGCCAGCATGGGCAGCTTTTTGGAGCAGCTGGGGAGCAGCCTGCGCACCCTCGAGTTGACCGTCAGCTGGGGAAGCGGCAAGCAGCGGCCGCAGATGCAGGTGCGCAGCCTGCTGTCGCGCGACGACTTTGCTTTGGCGCAGCAGGCCGACGCGCAGCGGGCCGCGGGGGCCGCGGGGGCCGCGGGGGCGGCGGCCGGGGCAGGGGCCCTGCAGCCCGGGGCAGTGCATTGAAGGGCGCCGCAGGCTTCACGCTGATGGAGACCATGGTCGCCATCGCCATTTTGGCGCTGCTGGGTGGCATGTCCTATGGCACCCTTACGCGCACCCTCGACGCGCGCGAGCGCACCACCCAGATAAGCGACCGCTACCACGGCCTGCGTCAGGGCCTGCAGCGCATGGCCAGAGAAATCGCCATGGCCTACCTCAGCGAGAACCGTGACTGCAGCGACCCACGCTCGCGCACCTTGTTTTTGGCCCACCGCTCCGGCCGCGGCACGCGCCTGGACTTCACCAGCATGTCGCACCACAAACGTCGGGTGGACGCCAAAGAAAGCGATGAAAACGAGCTCTCCTATTTTTTGGAGGCCGATCCCAAAGCGCCGTCGCGCACCCACCTGATGCGCCGTGAGCAGGAGCGCATCGACGAGTCGCCGCAGAGCGGCGGCACCACGCAGGTGCTTATCGAGGACGTCGACGCGCTGCAGCTGCGCTTTTACGACGCCAAGGCCGACCGCTGGGAGGACGACTGGGACGACACGGGGCAGAACACCTTCAAGCGCCTGCCAAAGTTTGTCGCCATCGAGCTGACCTTCACCGATTCCGGCGGCGTGGTGCGCAAGCTGGGCACCAAAACGCGGATCTTCGTGCAGCAGATCTTGCTCATTCCCGGCCTCGGCCGCGGCGCCTGCGCCCTATGAACGGCCGTTGGCCTGCGGCGCAGGCGGCGGTGGTGCTGCCCGGCGAGCGCGGCGTCGCGCTGTTGCTGGTCCTGATGCTGCTCACCCTGGTCACCGCCGTGGTCAGCGACTTTCAGTACAGCAGCCAGGTGGACGTCGAGCTGGCCTACCACGCCCGCGACGCGCTGCAGGCGGAGAGCAACGCCCTGTCGGCGCTGCGCTTTCGGGCCCTGTTGCTCAAGCAGGCCCGTACCATGCAGTCGGCGATGGCCGGGATCGCCGGCCTTTCTGGCGGCAGCAAGCCACCGCCCATCGCCGCCATCATGGAGCTCATTCCGGTCGAGTGCGGGCTGCTGTCGCAGCTGATGCGCGGCAGCGACATGGGCGAGGGTGCGAGCGAAGATTTTTTCCCCGGTGAATGTTTGGCGAGCTCCGAAAGTGAGCACGCCAAGGTGCCGGTCAACCTGCTCGGCAGCCCGCAGAGCGCCGCCGGCGTCAGCCTCATGCTGTTGGGCATGCTGCGCGACCCGCGCCTGCGGCCCTTCTTCGAGCACGACGACGCCACCGGCCAGCATGCCGACTCGCCCGCCCAGCTCATCGCTGCGCTGGCCGACTGGATCGATCCCGACCACGTCGGCCAGGGAAATTTGGGCGACGAGGATCGCTACTACCAGTCCGCCGACCCGCCCTACCGCAGCAAAAATGCGCCCCTCGACACGGTGTCGGAAATGCAGCTGGTGCACGGGATCAGCGATGGGATCTACAACGCCCTCAAAGACGGCGTCTCCGCCTACAGCGCCAGTGGCCAGATCGAGCTCGCCAGCGCGCCTTTGCCGATGGTGCTCAGTAGCCTCGCCGGCGCCATCGCCAGCCCCGAGGGGGTGGAGGCCTACTTTGGCGCGGCGCCGGCACTCGGCGCGCGTTTGGGACTGCTGCGGGCCATCGGTGGGCCGATGCTGCCGCTGACCCTCGAGCTGCTCAAAGGGGCGCTCGGCGACGTCGGCCTGCTTGGCCTCGTCGATGGAACACGATTGGCTCAGATCTTTACCGACGGCAGCAGCGCCACGTGGTACACTCTGAGGGCCCAGGGACAGGTCGGCCGCGCTTCGCGGCGGCTGCGGATGGTTTTCCAGGCAGACGAAGGCATTTTTTACTACGCGAGGATGGAGTAGATGTCGCAACAGATCGTCGCCATCGACCTGCAGCCACAGGGCGCCCGCATCGCCCGGCTTGAGGCGAGCCTGCGGCGCGCCCACCTGCGCGCGCTGCATTTCGTGCCGGTTGCAGCCGACATGGCGCTGAGCGCGCGGGTGCAGGCGGTGGCCGCGGCACTCAAGGCCCCGGCAGAGTCGCTCATCGTCGCCGTCGAGGCGGGCCAAAGCTCCACCCGCCTGCTCGCCTTTCCATTTACCGACCCACGCAAGCTGGATGCGGCGGTAAGCTTCGAGCTCGACGGCCAGATCCCTTATGCCCTCGACCAGGTCGCCCTGGCGTGGGCGCTCACCGGCGCTGGCCGCAGCGGCGGCGGGGCCGACGTCCTCACCGCCATTTTGCCGCGCAAAACTTTTGCCGCGCAGCTCAGCGCCCTGCAGGATGCCGGCCTGCAGCCGCGCGCCATGGTGCTGCCGACGGTGGGGCTGGGCGCCTATCTGAGCCTGCAGCCACAGCTGTCGCAGGGGATCCTCGCCATCGACGCCGGCCAGAGCCACCTGGCGCTGGGCACCGGCAAGCTCGCCTACGCGCGCACCCTGCGCTGGGGCGCCTCCCACCTCGGCGCCGAGACGGGCGTCGCGGCGCTGGCCGCCGGCTTGGCCGCCACCCTGCTGGCGCTGCCGGCCCACCTCAGCCCTCGCCGCCTGTTGTTGTGCGGCCAGACTGACGACCTCACGGCTTTGGCGTCGCGCCTGCAGGCGCACTTAGGGCTGCCGGTCGAGCTGTTGGACGTCGCGGCGGCCACCAAGCAGCTGCTGCCGTCCATCGCCGGCGAGCGCGGCCGCGAGGTGGCGCGCGTGGCGGTGGTGCCGCAGTCGACCGACGCCACCGTTGTCGGCCTGGCGCTCACCATGTTGGCGCACGGCCACGACGTGCCGCTGAACCTGCGGCGTGGCGCGCTCGCCTACCGCGGCGACTTTCAGGTGCTGCGCGATCAAATCCCGCGCCTGGCGAGCGGCGTCGCGGCAGTGGTGCTGGCGGCCAGCTTTGCGGCGGCGGTGCGCTTCTCGACCATGCGCGAGCAAGAAAAAGAGCTGGGCCAAGGGTTCTGCAGCGCCACCCAGCGCATCGTCGGCCGCCCCATCTGTGATCCTACCGTGGCACTGGCCACCCTGCGTGCCACCCCAGGAACCCAGAGCACCCCCATCCCCTCCTACTCGGCCGCAGGGCTCTTGGAGATGGTCAGCCGCGCCGTGCCACAGGGCCTCGACGTGCGCCTCGACGACCTGGAGCTGCGGGTGGACAACGGCAGCTCCAGCGTGCCCGAGCGCCTCGTCGGCAAGGGCGAGGCGGCCAGCTTCGACGTCGCCGAGCAGCTTTTGGCGGCGCTCAAGCGTGATGCCTGCGTGCAGGGGGCAGATCTGAGCAAACAGCAGCGAACCCAGGGCGGCCGGGTGAGCTTCTCGCTCAACGTCAAGGTCGCCTGCCCCACGGGGGTGCAGCCGGGCACCAAGCTGGCGGCGCTGAGCACGCCGTCGCCGTCGGTCCCCGCCGCCGCCGGTGTGGCCGACGCCGACGCCAGGCATGCAGGGCCGCCGCCATGACCGGCGCTCTCAGAGACCGTCTGCGCGCCGCCGCCGACCCGTTCAAGGCTTTTTTTGCCCGTCTGACCCAACGTGAGCAGGCGATCTTTGCGGCTGTGACGACGGTGCTGACGCTGGCGCTGCTGCTTGGCATCGGCACCGCCGTCGGCGTCGGCCTGCGCCGGCAGGAGCGGCGCCTGCGGTTCAAGACCACCCAGCTCGAGGCGGTGCTGGCGCTGCAGACCGACTACCGTGCCCGCCAGGCGGAGCGCAGCCAGCGCCTGGCGTCGCTGAGCCGCGCGCCGGTGCGCCTGATCTCCTTGGTGGAGGCGTCGGCCCAGAAAGCCGGCGTCGACATCGGCCAGCTGCGTCCCGACGAGGGCGAGGCCAACGCCGACGGCATCGTCGAATCGCGCGTTGATTTGCGTGCCGCGGGACTGTCGGCCGATCGACTGCAGGAATTTTTAAACCTCATCGAGAGAAGTCCCGGGGTGGTGGTGGTGCGGCGGCTCAAGCTCAGCCGTCCCTATCGCCGCGACACGGCGGACATCGAGATGACCGTCACCACCTTCAAGGCGAAGGGTTGAAAAAATGAACCCCAGGCTCACGGCCGCGAAGTCTCGTTTGGCGGCGATGTTGGGCTCGCCGCGGCGCGCGCTGGGCTACGCCGCCTTCACGCTGTTGTGCCTCGGCTGCAACCTCTACTGGACCTTTCCCGCCGCGGCGCTCGGCAGCCGCTTGGCGCATGAGCTGCAGCAGCGCAGCGATGGCGCCTGGCGCCTAAGCTTTGCGGCTGCGGCGCCTTGGCGGCTCAGCGGTCTGTCGCTGCGCGACGTCGACCTGCTGCGGCTGCCGCCGAGCGACGCGGCCGCGCCCGTGCCGCTGCACCTGGACCGCCTGCAGGCGCGGCTGCAAGTGTTGCCGCTGCTGCTGGGGCGGCTGCGCTGGGTGGTCGAGGCGCGCCAGGGCCGCGGCGCGCTGAATGCCTGGCTGGCGCCGGCACAGCGCAGCGTCGACGTCGCCCTCAAGCTGGTCGACATCTCGCTGGACCAGCCCGTTTTGCAGGCGCAGACCGGCATGGCCGCTGCCGGCCGCCTCAGCGGCGAGCTCGCCGAGCTGCACTGGGAACCGGAGCTGAGCAAGTGGAGCGCGCAGGCGAAGCTGCAGCTGCAGGGCGCCCGCCTGGGGCCTGGTGCCGTCGCCAGCATGAGCCTGCCGGCGATGGCGCTTGGCAACCTCGAGCTGCAGCTAAGCCTCGTCGAGGGCCAGGCGCGGCTGCAGAATTTTCGCCAGCAGGGGGGGGTGTTGACGCTGCGGGCACAGGGCGGCGTGGGGCTCAAGCTCCCCCTCATCGGCAGCACCTTCGACCTCTGCGCCACCCTGCGTGCCGCCCCCGACTTTTTGGCCGCTCAGCCGCGCCTGGCGACGGCCCTGCAGATCGCCGCGGCGCAGCTGCGGCGCGACCCGGACGGCACCTTGCACCTGCCGCTGCAGGGAAGCTTCGGGGCGCCGCGTTTGGGCCAGGCCGCCTGCCGCTAAATCCCTGCTGCTCTACAGCTTGAAGCGCGCCTGCACGTCGGCGCGCACCCGCTCGATGTCGTCGGGGGTCTTCACCGGCAAAAAGCGCCCCTCGGGCCCGTCGCGCGGTACCATGAGGTAGTGCGAGTCGACAAAGTGGGTCAGCTCGCCCAGCAGGCGCTCGAACTGCACCACCGGCTGCTCGCCCACTTTTTTGTCGGCGCGGTACCAGTTCAGCGGCCGGGCCTGGGCAATGGCCTCGACGTCGACCACGAAGCTGTTGGTGTTGAAGGCCTGCAGCTGGTCCATGACGAAGCTCTCGGGGAAGCGAAAGCCCTCGAGGATCTCGACACGGCCGCTGTGGCGGCGCACCGGCGCGCCGCCGCTGTCGTGCGGCAGGCGCCGGGCCACCTCGGTGGTCATCTGCTTGCCGCTGTGCAGGTGGCTGCCGACCACCTTGGGGTCGAGGGTGGCGCCCAGGTTGTCGACGTTGCTGATGCAGAGCAGGCGGCCGCCGCCGCGGCGAAAGGCGGCGAAACTCTCGGACTCGGCCATAGCCTCGAGCAAGTCGCCGTGGCCCGGGGCGTAGTAGCTGACCTGGCCCTCGGCGTTGCGGAACAGGTCGCCCTCTGGGGTTAGCCGCAGGCTGATGTGCTGGGTCAGCAGGTGCAGGCGCTCGGGGGACAGATCGAAGCTGCGGTGCGCCTCCAGGTGGGCGCGGGTGTCGGCCTCGGTGGCGAAGCTGTTGAGCAAAAAGATGGGCACGCGCCGGTGGCGCGTCAGCTCGCCCAGCTTGAGGGCCAAGAAGCTCTTGCTGCCGGCGACCTCCACGACGCCCTTGACGCGGCCGCCGAAACGGGTGGCCATGCCGCCGTTGAGCACCGCCACGGCCACTTCGCCGCGGTCGATGGCAGCCTGGCCACGGGCGATGAGCTCGGCGTCCGCGGACGTCGGCCAGGCGTGGATCGCTGCGGCCGGGGCCGCCTCGATGGGCTCCTGCAGGCGGTTGTGGGCGGGGCTGAAGCGTCCGGCCTGCAGCGCCTGCTGCAGGTGCTCGAAGGCGGCCGAGTTGAAGCCGTAGCGGCTGAGCATGGCCAGCTCGGTGGCCTGGAGCTGAGCGACGACGGTACGGGTAGGAGCGCTGTAACCTGCCATAGGGCAGAAAATAGCGCGAGGCATTGGCGTCTCGCAACGTTTCGTCGGACCGGTTGCTTGCGGTGGCGTGCCGCTTTGCCCATAAATTGATGCGGCGGGGCGCCTGTCTTGCCCCAAAACGAGCCCGTACGTGACCGAAGAGGCCGTCTACAACCTGACCATCGAGGACCCCAGCGGCCAGCGGGTGATCCTGTGCCTCGACCTGCAGGTCGGCGCCGCCACCATCGGCCGCCTTGCCGACAACACCGTTTTGCTCGATGAGCGCAACGTCTCGCGCCGCCATGCCCGCCTGGAGTTCAACGCCGGCCAACTGGTGCTCGAGGACCTGGACTCCTTCAACGGCCTGTGGATCGGCGACGACCGCATCGCCGGCCGTCACATCCTGGGTGACGGCGAGACCTTTCGGGTCGGCGACTTCGAGCTGCGGCTGCAGAGCGAGGCGCCCGCGGCGCTGCCGCTCGAGGCCACCCAGCCCCATGCGCTGGGGCCCGAGGCACTGAGCCACCAAGACGACACCCAGCCGGGCGTCCTGCTGCCCCGGGCCCGCGCCGAGACGCGCCCCGGCGGCGTGGTCGAGCCGACTTCCCTGCTGCGCCTGGCCGACGGCCTGCCGCTGCCGCCGCCGCGCGGCGTCGCGCCGTTGGTGCCGGTGGAGCAGCGCGGCCGCCTGATCTGCGTGTCGACCCACCTCGCCGGCAGCAGCTTCGAGCTGCTGCGGGAGGAGACGGTGATCGGCCGGGTGGAGGAAAACGACATCGCCATCGACCATCGCAGCGTCTCGCGCAACCACGCCAAAATAAGCTTGGGCAGCACCGGCTACCGGGTGAGCGATCTGCAGTCGGCCAACGGCACCTTGGTCAACGGCGAGGCCTACGCGCAGACGGAGCTGCACCACGGCGACCTGCTGCTGCTCGGCCACGTCAAGCTGCGCTTCGTCTCGCCGGGGCAGAGCTACGCCCTTAGCCGAGAGGAGCAGCGCGCGGTGGCCGGCCTGCAGGCGCGGCGTTATCGCCGTCGGCTGTGGTGGGTGGCCGCTTTGCTGCTGGCGGCGAGCGCCGGCGGCCAGGTGCTCTGGCGCCATATGCCGCGGCTGCGCCAGCAGCTGGGTTTCGCGGCGCTGCAGCCCAGCGTCCAGCCTGCGGCCTCAGCGTCGGCGACGCCCGCACCGGCCCGCAACCTCGAAATGGCCCATCTCTTGGAGCAGGCCCAGACCGCCCTGCAGCAGCGCCAGTGGCGGCGGGCCGAGGCGCTGTGCACGGCCATTTTGACCCTCGACCCGAGCAA
>JBBSTS010000051.1:0-7680 GCA_038235675.1 Myxococcota bacterium
AAAAAGCTGCTCAGCAAGTTGGGAAGCGAGGACATTCCTGCGTCGACGCGGCGCTACCCCCATATCGTGTTCGCTGCCCAACGGCCGGCGGGCAAGGACGTGTTGACGGTCGAGGACTTGGCCTATGCCGACGAAGATGGCGCCTCTTTGAGCAATTTCACCTTCACCCTCCACCGCGGCGAGCGCGTCGCCTTGGTCGGCGAGGACGCCTCTGTCTGCTCCACGCTCTTGAGCCTCGCGGCCGAGGAAATGATCCCCACTGCGGGCAGCCTGCAGTGGGGTGGCAGCACCACCCGAGGTCATTTTCCCAAAAATTACGAGTCCTATTTCGTCGGCGACAGCAACCTCATCGATTGGCTGCGACAGTTCTCGGAGAACAAAGAAGAAAATTTCATCCGCAGCTTTTTAGGCAAAATGCTTTTCACCCGTGATGAGTCGCTCAAGAGCATCCGGGTTTTATCCGGCGGCGAGAAGGTGCGCTGCATTCTGGCCAAGCTGATGCTGCAGGGACCCAACTCGCTGATCCTCGACGGTCCCACCAACCACCTCGACCTCGAAGCGATCACGGCGCTGAACAACGGGCTGTTGGCTTTTGCCGGGACCGTCCTGTTCAACTCGCAGGACATGGCCTTCGTCGAGTCGCTGGCGACGCGGGTGTTGGTCTGCGACGCCGAGCGCGGCATCGTCGCCGACCACCGTACCTACGCAGAGTACGTGCAGGCGCACCTCAACAACGCTAAAGATCGGTGACGCGCCAGGTGCCTACCGCCTGCTCGAGGGCGAAGCGGGCCTTGGCATGACCCGCCAGCGCCTCCAGATAAAGGAGCACCACCTCGTTCTCCGTGCGCTGGGCCTCGAAGAGCTCCAACAGGGTGGCGCCGCCGCGGCGGTAGCTGAACAGGGTGGCCGCCAGAACTCTCTGAGCATCGCTGACGACGCCGCTGGTGTAGAGCTGTAATGCGGCCACGGCGGCGTCGTAGCGTGCCAAAGCCTGGCGCACCTCGATGCCGGCCTGCAGCTCGGCCTGGCTCAGCTGCGCCTGCGCGCGGGCGACGCTGGCTGCGGCAAGCTGCAGCTCGCCGCGAAAAATGCGCGTCAACGGCAGCGCCATCGTCAGGGTGGCGCCCAGCAGGTTGCTCGGTTGGGCATAGGTGGTGATGGTGCTCGGCATGTTGTGCTGCCAGTTGGCCCCCACGCTGATGTCTTCCCAGCGGCTGGCTCGCGCCAGGTGCAGCTGCGCCTGGGCGGCATCGTATGCGGCTCTGCGGGCCAGCAGATCGGGCCGTGCGGCGCGCGCCTGGGTCAAAAGCGGCGGCAGGCTAAAGCTCTGCACCGCCAGGCGCAGGTTGCCATCGATCGCCAGGGGGCGGGAGGCCTCCAGATGCTGAGGGGTCAAGAAACTGTAGAGGCTCAGCTCGCCGGCCTGTAGGTCGGCGGCGGCCTTTTGCACTTCGCCGGCGAAGCGCGCCGCTTCGACCTTTGACTGGACGACGACCATCTCTCCGACGTCACCGGCGTGCTGGCGCTCACGGTTGATGGCCACCAGGCGTTCGAGGTTGGTGAGCGTCTGTTGTCGCCGCTGCAGCGCGCGCTTGGCGGCCAGGGCGTCGACGAAGGCGCTGGCCGCCGAGGTGCGCAGGGTGCGCAGGGCATCGAGCAGGTCGGCCTGGGCACCGGCGAGCTGCACCTTCGCCGCCGCCCCGCGTGCCCCACGTTTGCCGCCCACCTCGATCGGCTGCACGACCCCGAGGGCCAGGCCCAGGGTCTGTTGGTGGGTGGGATCGTAGGCGGCGATGCCAGCGGTGACGCTGGGCTCGGGAAAAACCTGCGCCAGCGCCCCTTGTGCCTGGGCGGCGGCGACGTTGGCGCGCTGGGCGGCGAGGTCGAGGTTGGCACGCCCCACCTCGGCCAGGTAGGCGCAGAGCGACAGCGGCGGCGTATTGGCGCTGGCCCGTGCGGCGGGGAAGTGCAGGCCGATGGCAATCGCCAGGGCGGTGCCCCAAAAAAGGTCGCGGCGGTGGCGCCTCATTCTGGCTCCGCCGCCGCAGCGCCCGGCCGTCCGGCCGCCCACTGCTCGACGAGGTGATAAAAAACCGGCAGCAAAAAGAGGGTGAGCAGCGTGGCGGTGCACAGGCCCCCGACGATCACCGTCGCCAGGGGCCGTTGCACGTCGCTGCCGATGCCGCGCGCGAGGGCCGCTGGCAGCAGCCCCAACGCGGCCACCGTCGCCGTCATCAACACGGGGCGAAAGCGCTCCTGCGCCGCCTCGATGAGGGCCGCGTGGCGGTCGACGGCATGGGCGGCAGCGCGGTTGAGGTTGGCCACCATCAACACGCCATTTTGGACCGCGACGCCAAACAGGGCGATGAAGCCCACCGCCGAGGAAACGTTGAGGGTCATGCCGCGCAGGTGCAGGGCGGCCATGCCGCCGAGCAGCGCCAATGGCACGTTGGCGAGAATGAGGGCGGCGTGACGCACGGTGCCGAAGGCGCCGTAGAGCAGCAGAAAAATTAGCGCCAGCACCAGCGGCAAAATCAGTGCCAGGCGCGCCTGCGCGCGCTGCTGGTTTTCGAACTGGCCGCCCCAGTGGATGCTGGCGTGGGTTCCCTGCAGCGGCACCTCCTGCGCCAGGCGACGTTGCGCCTCGGTCAGAAACTCAGTCAGGGGGCGGCCGCGCAGGTTGACCTTGACGGTGAGATGGCGGCGATTCATCTCGCGGGTGATGGTGCTCTCGCCCGTTTTGAAGCCGACGTCGGCCACCTCGGAGAGGGGCACGCGGGCGCCGCTGGCAGCGGGGAGGGTGAGGTCGGCGATGGCGGCCTGGCTGTCGCGGGCGCCGTCGATGAAGCGCACGGCCAAGTCGTAGCGGCGCTCCCCCAAGAAAACTTGGCCGATGGCGCGGCCGCCGATGCCGATCTCGATAAGGTCGGCGATGTCTGTGGCGTTGATGCCGGCGCGCGCGGCTGCCTCGCGCTTGATGCGCACCTGCAGCTGCGGCAGGGGAGGCTCTTGGTCGATGGCCACGTCGACGGCGCCGCGGGTACTGGCGACGACGTTGACCACTTTCTCAGCCAGGTGCCGGGTGGAGGCGAAATCGTCGCCAAACACTTTGACCACCAGCTCGCTGTGTGCGCCGGCGATCTTGTCGTTGACCCCATCGATCATCGGCTGCGAAAAGCCGACGTTGAGTCCAGGGATTTTGGCCAGGCGCGCGGCCAGGGTCCTAATGAGGTCGTGCTTGGTGCGGCCTGGCTGCCACTGCGCATAGGGGTGCAGGGTGACGGCGCATTCGACGTGCGAAAACGTCCACGGGTCGGTGCCGTCGTCGTTGCGCCCCAGCTGGGTCACCACATGCGCCACCTCGGGTGATTCGGCGGTGGCGGCGCGCAGCTCATCGGCCATGGCCGCCGCTTTTTGCAGCGACAGGCCCGGCGGCATGGTGACCTGCATCCAGATGGAGCCCTCGTCCAGCTCCGGCAGAAATTCCTTGCCGACGGTGAGGCTGAGGATGGCACCAAGCACGGCGGCCAGCGCCGCGGTGCCCAACGCCAGTCGCGGCCGCGGCAACAGATAAACTAGGGCGTGGTGGTAGCCGCGCTTGAGGCGCTCGAGGACGGGGTTGTGGAAGATCCGTTGCGGCTTGGCATAGGCCGCCTGGGCGAGGCCAGGGATCAGCGCCAGGGCCACCAAGATGGCGCCGAAGAGCGCGAAGCCGACGGTGAAGGCCATCGGCGAGAAGAGCCGCTTTTCCACCCGTTGGAAAGCCAACAGCGGCATGTAGGCGGTGACGATGATGGCAGTGGAAAAAAAGATCGGACGGGCGACGGCGACGGCGGCGCCCAACGCCTCGGCGCGATGCAGAGGCGCCTTCGGCGCCTGCTCGCGGCGCTGCAGGATGCTTTCGAGGACCACCACCGCGCCGTCGACGATGATGCCAAAGTCGATGGCACCCAGCGACAGCAGGTTGGCCGGCACGTGGCTGAGGTCCATGAGGATGAAGGCGCTCAGCAGCGCCAGAGGAATGGTCAGCGCAACGATGACGGCGCCGCGCAAGCTGCCCAAAAACAGCAGGAGCACCAAGATCACCAGGGACATGCCCTCCAGCAAGGTATGCAGGACGGTGTGCAGGGTCGTCTCGACCAGCTCGGTGCGGTCGAGGTAGGGGACGATGTGGACGCCAGCGGGCAAGAGCCCGTCGTTGAGTTCCTTGACCTTGGCGTGCACTGCGGCCAGCACTTGGCTGGGGTTTTCGCCGCGCAGCAGCAGCACCACACCGGAGACGCCGTCTGGGTCGTCGTCCTTGCCTAAGATGCCGTTGCGGGCCAGGGCCCCGAGGCGCAGCTCGCCAAGGTTGCGCACAAAAACTGGGGTGCCGCGTTTTTGGCTCACCACGGTGTTGCCGACGTCTTCTAAAGAGCGCACCAGGCCGATGCCGCGCACGACCATCGCTTGCTCGCCGCGCACCACCATGCTGCCGCCGGCGTTGGCGTTGTTGGCGCCGATGGCGTCGACCACCTGGCGCATCGTCAGGCCGTACTCCACCAACTTTGCCGGGTCGAGCAGGACCTGAAACTGGGTGGTTTCACCGCCGAAGTTGGTGATGTCGGCGACGCCGAAGATCTGCTTGAGCTGCGGGATCACCCTCCAGCGCTGCAGCTCTCGCAGCTCGCGTTGGCTGCGGCCAGGGCCCTCGACGACGAAGCGATAGATCTCGCCGATGGGCGAGGTGAGCGGATCGAGGTCGACGTTTGCCTGCGGCGGCAGGTCGAGGCTGCCGACGCGCTCACGGATGCGCGCGCGGGCCCAGTAGTCCTCGACTCCGTCGACGAAGACCAGGGTGACGAGCGAGAGGCCGAAGGTGCTTTTCGAGCGCATGATCTGCATGCCCGGTAGGCCGTTGAGCGCCCGCTCGATGGGAATGGTAACCTGTTCCTCCACCTCCTCGGCGGCGTGGCCGGGGTAGGCGGTGACCACCTGCGCCGTGGTGTCGGCGATGTCGGGGTAGGCCTCCAGCGCCAGCTGCGACCAGGCGTAGCAGCCAAAAAAGGCCAGCAGGGCGAAGAGGCCTGCCACCAGGCCGCGGCGCTGCATGCATAGATCGACGAAGCGCTCGATCATCGCGGCGCAATCACTGTAAAACGACGACGTCGCGGGTGAGGATGAGCTCGCCGGCGCTCAGCCCGTCGCTGACCACCACTTCGTCGCCAGGGAGGGCGGCGCCGGTGTGTACCGGCCGGCGGGAAAAGGTCCATGGCGCCGTCTGTACGTAGACCACCGTCTCACTGCCGCTCTGCAACAGGGCGGTGCTGGGCACCACCACCTCCTCTCGCTCGCTGCCGGTAAAGGTGGCGCTGGCGAACATGCCGGGCTTGAGTCGGCGGTCGGCGTTGGCAAAGCGCGTGCGTACTTTGATGGTCCGGGTGTCGGCATCGAGCAGGTCGGCAACGGAGAAAACGCGGCCGACGAAGGATTCGCCGGGGTAGGCGGCAAAGCGAGCTTGAGCATCGTCGCCGATTTGGACCCGATGCAGATCTTTTTCTTGCACGTCGGCGGTGAGCCAGACGCAGGAGAGGTCGGCGATGGTCATCATCGCGGCGTTGGTGTCGTTGTGCACCTCACCGGTGGCGACACCGAGCTCCACCACCCGGCCAGTCAGCGGGGCGCGGATCACCAGGGGCTGGCCCAGTTGTTCGGTGTCGATCCCCAGCAGCTTGAGGCGCACGTGGGCCCGCTGCAGCTCGCTGATGGCGACGGCGCGGTCGGTGTTGGCTTGCTCGACCTCGCGCTTGGCGGCAATGCCGTGGGTCAGCAGATCTTGCTGCCGCAGCTGCGCCTGGTTGGCCTGCAAGAGGACGCTGCGGGCCTTGAGGTAGTCGGTCTGGGCAGCCACCAAGTCGGGCGAATCAATCAGCAGCAGCGGCTGCTGAGCGCGCACCAAATCGCCATAGTGCACCAGGATTTTGACCACCCGCCCGGCCAACGGCGCCGCGATGCGGGCCAGGTGGCTCGGATCGGCCTCCACCGTCGCCGGTGCGGTGATCTGCTCGCGCACCTGGCGCCGCGCGACCGGTGCCACCTTGAGGCGGCGGCGCAGCTCCGAGGTGGGGGGAATGAAGGCGGCGTCTTTGCGGCGCTCAAACGTGGCGCTGGCGTCGGCGCTCGGGGCCGCGGGTGCCACCTGACAGGCCGCCAGCAGCGCCAGCCCGGCTGCGGCGAGCAGCCAGCGAGGGCGATGCGGCGCAGGGTTGTCCATGCCCTGCAGTGTAGCGGCAGCGCTCAGAAGGTGGAATTTTATGGGATCTGCGCCAGGTGTTCGCTTGACTCGCGCGCCGCAGACGCGGAAGGATTTTGAGATGGCCACCACTTCTGCGGGCGCTGCGTGGCCACCTGAGGCCACGGTGGTGTTTTTTGACGGCCCCTGCGTGCTTTGTCAGGGGGTGGTGCGCTGGCTTTGCCGCCGCGATGCCCGCGCCCTGCTGCGGTTTGCGCCCCTGGCGGGGGTGACGGCGCAGGCGGTGCGTCGCGCCCATCCGGGCCTGCCCGGCGCCCTTGCCGGGGCGCCGCAGGCGGTGGCGGCCCTGACGCATGGGCAGCTGGCCATTGGGGCGCCGGCCGCCTTCGTCGTCGCGGCGCGCCTGCCCTGGCCCTGGCGACTGTTTGCCCTGCTGCGCTTTTTGCCGCGTTTTTTGACCGCCGCTGCCTACCGCGCCGTCGCCGCCCGTCGCACCCGCACCTTCGGCCGTCTGGCCAGCTGTCCGCTTCCTTCGCCGGCGCTGGCGGCACGCTTTCTGCCTTAGAGAAACTGCAGCTGCGCCCGCTGCGGCGTGAGCCGTGCCTCGGCGCCCAGCCACAGGGCGTGGCTGCTGGGGGCGTGGCCACATGGCAGGCCGCTGAGCACCAGGCCGACGCTCGGGGGCAGGCCGCGCAAGATCGCATCGAGGTGCGCCGGCCCAGCGCCGTCCGGCCTGCCGTCGTCGAGCTGGCCGATGGCAGCCGCCTCGACCCCTGCCAGCGCCCCCGCCTGATGCAGCTGTGTCAGGCAGCGCTGCAGCTTGTAGGGTGGCTCGTTGACCTCCTCTAAAAAGAGGATGGAGCGTGGCAGGCGCGGCAGGGCCCCGGTGCCGGCCAGCGAGGCGAGCACCGTGAGGTTGCCGCCCCACAAAGGTGCACTCACCGGTGCGGCGTCGGCCGCGCCGCGCACCAGGCTGCCCGTCGATAACGCCAGGGTTTCGCCCCGCAGCGCTCTGAAGCACGCTGCGCGTGCGCTTGCGGACCAGTGCGGCAGGGTGGTGACGTTGGCGGCGTGCAGGCTGATCAAGCCCTGGGAGGTAAAGCGCGCATGCAGCGCCGAGATGTCGGAGAAGCCCACCAGCCACGGGCGCCGCGCCCGCAGCTGGGATAGGTCGAGCGACGGCAGCAGGCAGGCACTGCCCCAGCCGCCGCGCGCCGCCCAGATGCAGCGGCAGGTGGGATCGGCGAGGGCCTCCTGTAGCCCTGCGAGGCGCTCGGCGTCGGTGCCGGCGTTGTCGCCGTACGTGCGCTGGACCTGAGGATGGACGACGGGCGCGAAACCCTCCTCCTGCAGCAGTGCCACGCCGGCGGCAAGCGCCTGGGGCGCCACCACGCCGCTGGGGGCCACGATGTAAATGCGGTCGCCCGTCTCCAACCTGCGGGGCCAAA
>JBBSTS010000052.1:0-7583 GCA_038235675.1 Myxococcota bacterium
AACTGGCCCACCGGTCCGGCGATGGACCGCGTCAACGTCAAGTTCGACCTCGTCGCCATCCTCTTTTTGGTTTTCGACATCGAGGCGGTGTTCATCTACCCCTGGGCCCTAAGCTTTCATGACGCCAGCCTGGGGCTGGGAGACGGCAATGCCGTCGCCGCGTTGGGGCAGATGGCCGCCTTCGTCGGCATTATTTTGGTGGGGCTGACTTACGCTTGGCGCAAAGGTGCCTTAGACTGGTCAGAGCGACCGCTGCGCCCCGCAGCGACGTCAGCCGCAGGTTTGGCCCGGGGGGGTCTTAGATGAGCGAGCATGAACTTCTGCAGTCAGACGTGATGATCACTCGGCGCGAAGACGCCGAGAGCTGGCTGCGCAACACCATCGAGAAGGCCAGCCAGCAGGGGATCAACTGGAGCCGCAAATACAGCCTCTTCGGCTATCCTTTCGTCACGGCCTGCTGTGGCATGGAGTACATGTCGGTCAGTGGCCCGCGCTACGACATCGCCCAGTACGGCGCCGAGTTCCCCCGCTTTTCCCCCCGCCAGGCCGATCTGCTGTGGATCGTCGGCACCATCTCGCAGAAGCAGGCGCCCATCCTGCGCCGCGTCTGGCAGCAGATGTGCGACCCCAAGTGGGTGATCGCCTTTGGCGTCTGTGCCTCGACCGGCGGTTTTTACGACAACTACTGCACCGTTCAGGGCGCCGACATGGTCATCCCCGTCGACGTCTACATCCCCGGCTGCCCGCCGCGTCCCGAGCAGGTGCTCGACGGCCTGCGCATGCTGATGGACAAGATCCAGGGCGAGCGCGGCCGGGTCATGGTGTAAGGATGGCCCATCGCACCCTCGACCGCCTGCACCGCCAGTTCGGCGACGCCATCGTCGCCGCCCACAGCCAGCACGGCAACGAAACCGCGCAGGTCGCGGGCAGCGAGCTGCTGGCAGTTGCACGTTTGGTGCGCGACGACCCCGGGCTACTCTACAACATGGCGATGGATGCCACTGCGGTGGATTTTCTCAACAAACGCCCCGCCAGCGAGCGCTTCGAGGTGATCTGGCACCTCTATTCGCGCGTCCACAAAACTCGCCTACGTCTCAAGGTGGTGGTGCCCGAGAGCTGCCCGGAGTGCGACTCGCTCACCCCTTTGTGGGCCGGCTTCAACTGGCATGAGCGCGAGGCGTGGGACCTCTACGGCGTGCGCTTCATTGGCCACCCCAAGCTGCAGCGGATCTTGATGTACGAAGAGTTTAAAGGCCACCCGCTGCGCAAAGACTACCCGGTCGACGGTCGCCAGCCCCTGATCCCCATGCGCCGTGTCCGCGACGTGCCGACGCAGCGGCAGCCGCCGCCCGAGCTTCTCAATCGCCCCTAAACCTTTTTGCCCTGCGGTCCACCACCCATGAATGAGCCCGCCCACGACATCCCGACGCGCAACATGGAAGTCAGCCTGGGGCCCTCGCACCCGGCGATGCACGGAACGGTGCGCATCAAAGTCGAGCTCGATGGCGAGACCATCGTCAAAAGCAACACCGAGGTGGGGTTTTTGCACCGCGGCTTCGAAAAGGAGAGCGAGAGCGTCCACTGGGCCCAGGTCATGCCCTATACCGACCGGCTCAACTACGTCTCGCCGCTGATCAACAATTTCGCCTACTGCCAAGCGGTGGAGAAGCTGCTGGCCGTAGAGATCCCCGTGCGCGCCAAATATATCCGCGTCATCGCCGCCGAGCTGTCGCGGATCTGCGATCACGTCACCTGCTGCGGCGCCGTCGCCATGGAGGTGGGGGGCTTTACGCCCTTTTTATACATGATCGAGGGGCGCGAGCACCTCTGGGACGTCATCGAGGAGCTCACCGGCGCCCGCGTCACGGTCAACTACGCCCGCCCTGGCGGCGTCGCGCACGACCTGCCGCCGGGCTTTATGCCCCGCTGCGCCGAGGCCCTGCGACGTTGCTTCGAGCTCATCGACGACACCGACAAGCTGCTCACCCGCAACCGCATCTTCATCGACCGGCTGCAGGGGGTAGGCAAGATCACCGCCGAGCAGGCGATGGCCTACGGCATCACCGGGCCGTTTTTGCGTTCCACCGGCATCGATCTCGACCTGCGCAAGGACCACCCCTACGACGTTTACGATCGGATGGAGTTCGACGTGCCAGTGGGCAGCACCGGCGACGTCTACGACCGCTGGCTGGTGCGCTTCGAGGAAATGCGCCAGAGCCGCAAGATCGTCGAGCAGGCACTGCGCCAGATCGAGCCGGGGCCGGTGCTGCTGAACAATCCTGCCTTCGCCCTGCCGCCCAAAGATGAGGTCTATACCCAGATCGAGGGCTTGATGAATCATTTCAAGCTGATCATCGAGGGCGCCAAGGTTCCCGCAGGCGAGGTCTACAGCTACTCCGAGGGCGCCAACGGCGAGCTGGGCTTCTACCTCGTCTCCGACGGCAGCGGCAAGCCCTATAAATGTCGCGTGCGCTCGCCCTGCTTCGCGATCATGGCGGCCATGGACGACGTGCTGTTGCCCGGCGCCATGCTGTCGGACATCGTGCCGATTTTCGGCTCGGTCAACATGATCGGCGGCGAGTGCGACCGCTAGGAGCAGGATCTCATGGCACAGGTTCAGATCGACGGCGAGGCGGTTGAATTTTCGGCGGGCGAGTCGCTGCTGCGTGCAGCGGTGCGCAAAAACGTCGACATTCCCTACTACTGCTGGCACCCGCGGCTGAGCGTCGCGGCCAACTGCCGCATGTGCCTGGTGGAGGTTGAGAAGGCGCCCAAACTGGTGCCCGCCTGCCAGACCGAGTGCAAAGAGGGGATGGTGGTCTACACCGCCAACGCCAAGGTCAAAGCGGCGCAGCGCGCAGTGCATGAGTTTCTGCTGGTCAACCACCCGATTGATTGCCCCATCTGCGACCAAGCCGGCGAGTGCAAGCTGCAGGACTACTACATGAAGTTCCAGCTGGTCCCCAGCCGCATGTCCGAGGCCAAGGTTCGCAAGCACAAACACGAGCGACTGGGGCCGTACGTGATTTACGACGCCGAGCGCTGCATCGTCTGCACCCGCTGCGTGCGTTTTATGGAAGAGGTGGCCAAGAGCCGCCAGCTGGGGGTCTTCAACCGCGGCGACCATTCGGTGATCGGCATCTATCCCGGTCAGCCGCTCGACAATCCTTACTCCCTCAACACCGTCGACGTCTGCCCGGTTGGGGCGTTGACGTCCTCCGCCTTTCGCTTCAAGCAGCGGGTCTGGAACTTGCGCCGCAGCCCCAGCGTCTGTCCGGGCTGCGCCCGCGGCTGCAACGTCCAGGTCGACCACCGCTCCGCGCAGGTCTATCGCCTGCTGCCGCGCGAGAACGAGGCGGTCAACCAGTCCTGGCTGTGTGACGAGGGCCGCCTGACCTACAACCGCGCCAACGAGGGCCGCCTGGGCACCGCGGTGGTGGGGAGCGCGTGCGCCGCGCAGGTGGCGGCGCTCACCGAGGTCAAAGTCGACATCCATGGGATCCCCTTGCCGGTGGCCGAGCTGCCGCCAACCCACAGCAATGCCGCCGCGCAAGTGGCCGGCGAGCGCTTGGCGCCGCTGTGCGGCGACGGCCAAGAGGTGGCGGCGGTGCTCAGCCTGCACGCCACCTGCGAGGAGGCCTACATCTTCGGGCGCTTCTGCCGCGAGGTGCTGGGGACGACGCGGGTGAGCCTGCTCGACCGCGCCCCCGGCAGCGCCGACGCCATCTTGCGCCTGGCCGACAAAAATCCCAACCGCCGCGGCGTCGTGCAGGTTCTGCACGACATGCAGCTGGAGGTCGACGGCGTCGACGCCCTTTTAGGGCGGCTGCAGGGCGGCAAGATTGCCGGCCTGTTGGTGGTGGGACACGAGGGGGCTGGCGCCGCCGCCGTCGCTGCCGCTGGGGCGAGCCTCAGGGCCTTCGTTCACCTCGCCCACGCGACGTCGCCGCTGAGCCAGGCGGCGCACGTCACCCTGCCGAGCACCTGCTGGGTGCAGACGCAGGGCACCTGGATCAACGAAGAGGGGCGGCTACAACACCTCACGCCGGCCTACCCCTCGCAACAGGAAGCGCGCATGCACAGCACCTGGCTGATGAAGCTGGCCGCTGCGATGGGCAAGAAGATCGAGTACCCCTCCGTCGCGGCGATCCAGGCGGACATGCAGGGCGCCCTGCGAACCTTCGCTGGCGCTGAGCTGGCGCGGCTGCCGAGCACCGGCGCGCTGTTGCACGGCGATGCGGCGCAGCAGGTGGGAGCCTAAACCATGAGCCTCTTTTGGCAAGATCCCCTCGTGGCGATGGCCACCACGACGACGGTAAAATTTTTCATCCTGGTGGTGGGCTTCGTCCTGCCGCTGGCCGCCGTTTTAACCTGGATGGAGCGGCGCCAGAGCGCCTACAGCCAGGACCGCATGGGGCCGCACCGGGCGCATTTTTTCACCCTCTTCGGCAAGCCCTTCGTCGCCTTCGGCCTCATCCACGTCCTCGCCGATGCGATAAAAATGTTCTTCAAGGAGCCTTTCACGCCGCGCACCGCCGACCGCATGGTCTTTCGCATCGCCCCGGCCATCGGCTTCGTCACCTCGGTGATGATCATGGCGCAGGTGCCCTTCGGTCCGGACCTGGTCACCGGCTGGGGCGGCGTCTGGGAGCACATTCCGCTGCAGATCGCCCGGCTGGACAGCGGCCTGCTGCTGGTGCTGGCGCTGGGCTCGTTGGGGATCTACGGCGCGGCGCTGGCCGGCTGGAGCAGCAACAGCCGCTTCGCGCTGCTCGGCGGCCTGCGTGCCTCGGCGCAGGGGGTCAGCTACGAAATAGCCCTGGGCCTTACCTTGGTGGGCCTGCTGATGGTGCACGGCAGCACCGAGCTGTCGGCCCTGGTGGACGCCCAGGGGGGAACGACTTTCTTCGGCCTGCTGCCCGCCTGGGGGATCTTTTTGCAGCCGATGGGGGCCATCCTCTACTTGGTGGCGGCGATTGCCGAGACCAAGCGTGCACCCTTCGACCTGCCGGAAGGCGAGTCGGAGATCATCGGCTACTTCGTCGAGTACTCGTCGATGGGTTTCGGCATGTTCATGCTCGGCGAGTTCGTCGAGGTGGTCACCCTGTCGGCCCTGTTCACCACCTTGTTTTTGGGCGGCTGGCAGCTGCCCGGCGTTCTGGGCGACCACCTCCTACAGCTGGGTCCCTGGAGGCTGGCGCTTGGGCCGCTGAGCTACGGCCTGGCGGGCATGGCCGTCTTCGCCAGCAAGGTGTTTTTGATGTGCGTCCTGCAGCTGCAGGTACGCTGGACGCTGCCGCGCTTTCGCTACGATCAGCTGATGCACCTGGGCTGGAAGACGCTCTTGCCGCTGAGCCTCGTCAACATCTTCGTCACCGCCGTGCTGCTTGCCCTCGACCCCACCCACGACAGCCTAGCGGCCTTTGGGCTGCTGCAGGTCGTCGCTTTCGTGCTGGTGACCATCGCCGGCCCCCGACAGCGCGTGGGCCATCCCGCAGCGGCGCACTAGCGCAGAAAAGGACCTTTCATGGCCACCATCAAAGTGCGCGAGCAGGTAGAGTATTCGGCCTACGAGCGTAGCTACCTGCCGGAGATCTTTCGCGGCCTATGGCTGTCCTTCGGCCGCTTCTTCGCCAACCTCTTCGGCAGCAAGAAAACCCGTCGACTGCAGACGATCAACTATCCCGACGAGCAGCGGGTCTACCCGCCGCGCTACCGCGGCCAGCATCGCCTGCTGGCGCGCGCCGACGGTTCTCCGCGCTGCGTCGCCTGCTACATGTGCTCGACGGCCTGTCCGGCTTTCTGCATCCACATCGTCGCCGGCCAGTCGAGCGACACCGAGACCGAGAAATACCCCGCCGCCTTCGAGATCGACATGTTGCGCTGCATCTACTGCGGCCTATGCGTCGAGGCTTGCCCCGAGGACGCCATCCGCATGGACACCGGTATCCACACCCCGCCCTTCTACAGCCGCGACGACGGCGTGGTGGGCCGCGTCGATTTGCTCAGCCTGATCGGAAGGCCCGGGACCCCGGCAGCGTTCGGGGCGCAAAACACCCGTGAGGCGAAGGGGCGAGGCGACTGATGGGGGCGCCTAAGGCGAATGTTTTGGCGTTAATCACGGGGAGGCAGGGTATGCCGCGTAAGCGGCACGGACCGTGCTGACGTACAAGGGCCGCAGCTGGGCGTAGTTGCCCGCAGCATCGGCGCGGTGCTGGCGGTTGGTGAGGACGGTGACGAGGGTCTCGTGGGCGGGGTCGAAAAAGACGAAGGTGCCGGTGAAGCCAGTGTGGAACAGGCTGCGGTGCGCCAGCGGATCGTGGCCGAGATCCTGGATGGGGTTGATGGGCGCCAAGTTGGCGGCACTCTCCCAGCCTAAGAAATTGCCCCGCGCGGCGTCGGCGAAGGTTTCGGCCATCGTCGCCGGCGCCAGGTTGACGCGTCGCTGCTCTGACGTTGCGGTGGGGCAGAAGAGCCGCAGCAGGGCGCATAAATCGCCGGCGGTGGTGAAGAAGCCGGCGTGGCCGGCCACCTGCGCGCAGGCGTGAAAGGCGTTGGCGTCGTTGACTTGGCCCTGCAGCGTCTGACGGCGCCAGTGGGAGAAGTGGCCCGAGCGCTCGGGGCCGCGATGGCGCACGCCTACCGCCGGGTCGTCCAGCATGCGCTTTTCAAACGGGTTGCCGTGTGATGTGGCGGCAACGTTGCGCACGGCCGGCAGCGCGAGCGCCGGGGCGAAGCCGCTGTGCAACAGGCTGAGCGGCCGCAACAGGCTGCGGTGGACGAAGCTGTCGAGGCGCTTGCCGCTTATCGCTTCGAGTGCGGCGCCCAACAGAATGAAATTGAGGTCGCTGTAATGGCGATGCGTGGGCGCCGTGGCCTGCAAAGGGGAGCGGGCGATACAGTCGACGACCTCCTCGCGCCGAGTCGCCTGCAGGTAGAGGGGCAGCCAAGGCAGAAGCCCGGAGCGATGCTGCAGCAGCTGGCGCGCGCTTAGCGTCGCCTTGTCGCCGCCCGCCAGGGCTGGCAAGTGCACGGCCAGCGGCGCGTCGAGGTCGAGCCTCCGTGCCGACGCCTCGCTGAGCATCCCCAGGGTGGTCACCAGTTTGGTGAGCGAGGCGACGTCGAAGAGGGTGTCGGCGCCCATCGGGCGCGGCGGGACGAGCGGGTCGACGCGTTGGGCGTCTGCCTGCCAGCGGTAGCGCAAAGCATAGCCGTCGGTGAGCTCGGCGCGCAACCTGCCCCCTGTTTCGATGCGCACCACGGCGCCGGCAAAGTCGCCGCGGCGCAGGCCTGCCGACAGCAGCTCTGCCAGGTGACGATGCAGGGAAGGGGCGCAGGCCTGTCGAGCGTCGACGTCGTCCATTTCTAAGGCTTTAACAAGCCGCCGCCGTCGGCGCCACGTATCGAGCGGGCGCGCCCGCGGCGCCAGCGCCCATGGCTCAGTCCGAGGTCAGCGCACTCGTTGCAGATGCTCTGCGTACCGCAACGCCTGGCCCCATTGCTTGACAAGGTCGCACTAGAGGCATTTACGATGAAGACGGCGCGCAAGTAGGGGTTAATGATTCTTCCTTTTTTCACGATTG
>JBBSTS010000053.1:0-7536 GCA_038235675.1 Myxococcota bacterium
GCGCGCCTGGATGAGCATGACCAGGTTGACCCGGTGGCGCTTCGCGAAGCTGTCGAAGTGCGCCGGCGAGACGTAGGCGCGGTCGTATTCGTCGATAAACTCGAGCGGGTAGAGGTCGATGCGTGAATCGAGCACTGGCCGAACCTGCGGCACCAGCGAATGGATGATCAGCGAGCCATCCGAGTACTCGTTAAAAATAACTCCGCGTAAGTTCATTTTTTTAATCAAATCGACTTCTTGGTAGGGCATGTCGCCGCCGTAGCCCCAGCCTATCAGCGGACGATGCTCGCCGGCGCTGTGCGCATAGCCGTAGGTCGTGGCGTTGGTGAACAGCAGGGTTGCAAGTCCCAGCGGCAGCCACGGGGTTGGCGCCAAAAATCGTCGTCCCAAAGCCGCGACGCCGACCTGTTGCAGGCTGCGGTGGACGATGGGAAAGGCGAAGATGGCAAAGTCGGGGACGAAGCGGTTGGCGCGCGTCGACAGGTAGGTGACCAGCACCGCCCAGGCCAAGTCGATCACCGGCAGCGATGGCAGGCGCACCGCGACGCAGGCCCACAGCAGCGCCAAAGCGCCCATGTACAGCCACAGCCAATAATAGTTAAAATTGGTGCTTAAAAAGGGGGTCGTCCACTCCCATACCCGCGACTTGGCGTATTCGTTGTTGAACAGCTCGATGCTGAAGCGCAGCAGGTCGACACCGTAGGGGTTGACCAGACAACAGGCCATCAAAAGCATGCCCACGCTGCCCAGCGCGACGGCGTCGCCAACGACGAAGGTGCGCCGCTCGCTGCCGCGCTGCAGGCCTGGAATTAGCGCCATTGCGCCGACCAGCCCCGCCATCATCAACATCATCGCCGGGCCAAAAAATGCCGCGCCATGCATGTTGACCCACAGCAGCTGCACCGGCACGAGCCACAGAAGGTGGCGGTGGCGGCCATCGCGCCGCCAGCGCTCGAGCAACAGCAGGATGCAGGCCTGGGCCAAAATGGTGAAGATGTGCGGCCGCACCAGGACGCGGAATGAGACCAGGTACATGGTCCCCAACATCAGGGTCAGGTAGCTCAGCGAGCGTCGCTCAGCCGCCGGCTGGCTGAAGTACAGCAAGAGGGCCACCAAAAGGGCCACGCTGGCCGCCAAAAAGCTCAGGCCGGCGGCGCCGAAGGCCTGGATGAGGCCAAAGAAGGCGACGCTGGTGAGCCATTCGTGGGCAATGAAATGGCGGTTGAGGACGGTGGCCGAGTAAACCTCGGTGTCGGGAAACTTGCCGCTGCGCCAGATGTCGGCGCCCGAGCGCATTTGGATCCAGATGTCGTTGGCCGTCGTCTCGCTTAAATTGGCGACGAAGACCCACAGGGCACACAGCCCCACGGCCGCCAGCTGCCAGCCGCGGTGGTGGGCCACCTGCGGCAAACGTGCCCAAAGTTTTTTTCCAAACGGCAGCGCCGGCAGCTGCAGGGCGGTGAGCAGCGTGGCGATGAGCACGACGTTGCGGGCCAGCAGCAAGGCGATGGCCATCGGGTCGAAGGTGAGCATGTTGCGGTAATAAAAATTCCACAGCAGGGTCGTTAGAAAGGTGGCGACGCCGATGCCCAGCAGCACGTGCCGTCGACGCGGTCGGTCATCGAGACAGGCGACGGTGCACAGGGGTGCCAGCCACAAAAGGTACTGCGGGCTGAGTACCTTGTTGAAGCTGACCATCAACAGAACTTGGACGAGAACGGCGCTCGCCAGCAGCATCTGACGCTGACTTTGGCCTGAGGCCCGCAACAGACGGCGGGCGAAAGCCAAGTTGACGCCCACCGCCAGTGCGACGGTGAGGGCCGACGACAGCGTCGCCAGGCCGCGGATCAGGGCGCGGTTGGGGTGCATCATCTCCGCCGCGCCGAAGGCGGGGGTGAAGTGCAGCCCACTGGGCGCCAGGTGGTGGGCGACCATCAACAGGCTGGCGTAGAGGCTCTCCAGCTGCAGGCCGCGCACCTGGTGGTAGCGCCAAAAGGTCCACAGGCCATCGCCGGCGAGGGCATAGAAGGGCAGCCAGAGGGCGGCATTGAGGGCCAGCAGGCTGAACAGTCGCTGGCCGCCCTGCCGTCGCAGCCAGGCGCGAAGGCGCGCGCCACGGACCGCGCCTGCCGCCGCCGGGGTGCTTTGGACGGCGAGCAGGTAGGCGAGGTAGGTGGGCACCAGCAGCAGTGGCACCAGCTTCACCCAGATCCCCAGGCTCAGCAGCAGGTCCGCCCACACCAGTTTGTTGACCTGGGTCGCGGCGAGCAAAAAAGCCAGCAGGCACAGCGCCAACAGCGAATCGAAACGCTCGAAGGGCAGTGCCACCAGCATGGCGCTGAAGCCCATGTAAAGCAGCATGCAGACGTTGCCGTCGTAGAAGAAGCGCCATGCCGGGGGCCCGTTTGCGTCGCGGCCAGCGTTCATCTGTAGCCCCTGCAGCCGTCCGGGCAGCACCGCCAGCAGCGCCAAAATCGCCAGGTCGACGAGCAGCATTTGGGCGGCGAACAGGCGGCTGTAGCTCTCGAAATTGGCACTGAAGAGGCGCGGCAAGGTGCCCCAGATCAGCGCCCCAGGCGGGTATTCTAGCAAAAAGTCGCTGTAGGGGACGCGCTGCTGCAGCCACAGGCTGGAGGCCTCGAAGTAACGCCGCACGTCGGAATTGGGGGCTAAAAAGTGGAGCTGCAGGGCCCGCAGGGCGACGTAGGGCAGCAGCACCAGCAGGCTGCGCTGGCGCGCCAAAAACTTTGCCGCGTCGCCCTCCAAAAAACTCTCGGAGGGTGCGGCGTCCAGGGGCGTGGCGGATGGTTTCATTCGCGGGGACTTAAGCTGGCTGGCCATAGGCGATCAATAGTGAGCACGTTGACGCAGCGCCTTGAGGTGCAATCTGGCCAAGCTTTTGGGCCGTGCTGGGGCCGCCCGCTACCCTTGGCCCATGAAGCGACCCTACCACCTGGTGGCGATGACCCTGGTCTTTGGCGGCCTCTTCGGCATCGACGCCGCCCGTGCGGCGCCCGCCGAGGGCGCCTCGATGGTCGACCCCGCTGCGGCGTCTGCCTCCGCGCCGGACGTCGCCGAGCCGGCCTCGGGCCAGCCGCCACTCGAGGCGCAGCAGGGGGCCGCGTCCCTACAGGATCCCCCGGCGCGGGTGGGTCGCCTGGCGGCAATCGATGGCCTGGTGTCGCAGCACGCCGAGGACGCCAACGCCTGGGAGCCGGCCAGCCGCAACTACCCCATCACCGGGGGCACCTCGCTGTGGAGCGACAACTTGGCCAAGGCCGAGGTGCAGGTGGGCACCTTGGCGGTGCGCCTGAGCGCCAAGACTTTGGTGCTCTTCAACCGTCTCGACGACCGCTCGGTGCAGATGGGCCTGGCAGCGGGCGCGCTGGTGATCCAC
The DNA here is from genome assembly GCA_038235675.1 of Myxococcota bacterium. Lineage (GTDB taxonomy): Bacteria > Myxococcota > XYA12-FULL-58-9 > XYA12-FULL-58-9 > JBBSTS01 > JBBSTS01. Next base: position 3,398 of record JBBSTS010000053.1, read on the forward strand.
GTGCGCGCCCTCGGCAAGGGCGAGCTGTTGGAGGTCGACACGCCGCAGGGCTCGGTGACCCTGCAGCAGCGCGGCAGCTACCGCATCGAGATGGACGCCGAGGCGCACGTCGCTCGCGCGATCGTTCGCCAGGGGCAGGCAGAGATTTTGCTGGCTGGCCGCAGCGTCGTGGTGGCCGCCGGCCAGGCGGCGCAGTGGTCTGCCGCGGCCAATGAGGGCGCGGCGGCTGCGCCGCAGTTGGGGCCGGCGCCAACGGCCGACGAATTCGATGCCTGGTGCCTGGCACGCGAGCAACGCGTTGCCCAGGCGCCGGCGCTGCAGCATCTGTCGCCGGCCACCGTCGGTTACGAGGACCTCGACGAATACGGCAGCTGGGGCAGCTCTCCCGCCTACGGTCCGCTGTGGCGGCCCCGCAGCGTGCCGGTGGGCTGGGCACCCTACCACGACGGCCACTGGGCCTACGTCGCCCCCTGGGGCTGGACCTGGATCGACGATGCGCCCTGGGGCTTCGCCCCCTTTCACTACGGCCGCTGGGTCAACGACGACGGCGGCTGGGCGTGGATGCCGGGGAGCCTTTTTACGTCGCCCTGTTATGCGCCGGCGCTGGTGGCCTTCGCGGGGGCGGGCGTTGGGGTGGGGGTGGTGACCTGGTTTGCTTTGGGGCCGCGGGAGATCTACGTGCCTGCCTACCGCAGCAGCTATGGCTACGTACGCGGGGTCAACGTCGGCCAAGTAAGCATCCGCCACGGCACCTCCGTCGGCAGCCTGCAGGCGCGCACCCCCTACATCAACCGCACCGTTCCGGGGGCCATCGCCCAGGTGCCACGCAGCGTCCTGCTGCAGGGCAGAGGCGTCGGCGCCTACCGCCTGGGGCCGCCTTCCCCAGGCTCTTTGGAGGCTCTGCGGCCGCAATCGACGCCCAACCTGCCGCGGCCGTCGTCGCAGTGGCGCCCAGGCGCCGCGACGCCGCCACCTGGGGCACTCGGCGGTCGGGTGGCGGCGCCGATCTACCGCCGGCGCCTGCCGCCCGCGGTCGGGCCGCGAACATTGGAGCGCGGCTGGGCGCCGGCGCGGCCCAGCGCTCGGCCACTCTACGTCCAGCCCGGCCGCCTGCCGAGCCCCCTGGTGATGCCGCGGCCGGCCTCGAGCACCCGCCCGCCGATGGCGCCGGCCGGCCACTACTTTGCCCCGCGGCCCTCCTACACCGGCGGCCATTTTGGCGGTGGCCGCCGCCATTGACCCTTTTGTAGCGGTTGGGGGATAGGGGGCCATGGACCTACGCCTCTTCGCCACCACCTTCGTTGCCATTTTTTTGGCCGAGCTGGGCGACAAAACGCAGCTGGCCACCTTGGCGATGGCCGCCGAGAGCCGCGCGCGCCTGACCATTTTCTGCGCCTCCGCGGCGGCGCTTTGTGCCTCCTCGGCGGTGGCGGTGCTCGGCGCCGGCCTTATCGCCCGCTATATTCCCGCCCTCTATCTCACCCGCGGGGCCGGCGTGATGTTCATCGTTTTGGGAGTTGCCGCCCTCTTCAGTAAGTAAGCGCCGCTTGACACGCCCAGCCAAGCCAACGAAGGTGGCGCCGGATGGTATGGGTACCTTGGCTGATCGGCGGCTTGGTGTCGCTGCAACTGGCAGCAGCGGACCTTTCTGCTGCTCCCCGCCTGCGGCAGTCCGACGCTGAGATCCTGGCGCTGAGTCGCAACCGCCAGCTCATTGCCGCCCGCCTGGAGGTGCAAGAGGCGATGGTCGCGCAGGTCACCGCGCGCCTGTGGCCCAACCCTGAGCTGAGCTACGGCCTCGGCAACCTGGTGCTCGGCCGCGGCTTCGACCAAGACCAGGGCCTGCGCCCGACGCCGCTGTCACAGCTGCAGCACGGCGTGCAGCTCAGCCAACAGCTGGACCTCTTCTTTAAACGTGCGCAGCGCAGAAAAGTCGCCGACCTCGGGGTGCTGGGGGCGCGCCTGCGGGTCGAGGATGCCGTGCGCCAGGTACGCCACCTGGTGCGGGCACAGTTCGCCCGGGTGCTGCGCGAGCAGGATGAATGTGGCCTGGCCACCGGCATGCGACGGCGCTACGACCGTACCGTCGCCCTGTGCGCCAAGCGCCTGGCAGCCGGGGAGATCTCCGCCGCCGAGCAGGACAAGATCATCCTCGAGAAGCTCAAATACGTTAACCAAGAGATTGACGCCCGCACCGAGTTGCAGGTGGCACGGCAGGAGCTGGCGGCGCTCTTGGCCTTCGAGTCGCATGCGGAGCTGGCGCTCGAGCTGGACGATGAGGCGGCGGTGCCACAGTCGCGCGACGTCGACAGCCTCTTTGCCCTCGCCTGTGCCGCCCGGCCCGACCTGCAGGCGGCGCAGCTGGCACGCACGCAGGCACAGGCCGCGCACATCGCCGCCCAGCGCGAGGCGCTGCCCGACCCGACCCTCAGCGTCGGCTACACGCGCTCGTACTTTCAGGCATCCGGCGACAATCCTCACGCGCTGGGCCTGAGCCTGAGCCTGCCGCTCCCACTCTTCGCGCGCAACCAGGATGGCCGGCGGGCGGCGAGCGTGCAGCTGCTGCAGGCCGAGGCTGCGCTCGACGCCCTACGCCTGCAGATCGCCACCGAGGTACGCAACGCCGTTGGCCAGGTGGCTCGGGCACGTGCGATGCTCGACGTCTACGAAGGCGAAATGCTCGGCCGCGCCGAGGGGGCGATGACGGTGGCCGAGCGCTCCTACCGGGCGGGGGCCACCAACCTTCTCGAGCTGCTCGAGGCCCAGCGCACCTACTTGGAGACCCGTGCCAGCTTCTTGTCGACCCAGTACGCCTGGCGCAAGGCACTGCTCGACGTCGACTTCGCAGTCGGCCACGTCGACCAAGGAGTTTCCTCATGAAGAGTTTGCCGCACGCCTCGGTCGCCATCGTGGCGCTGCTCGTGGCTTTGGCCTGTCAAAAAACACCGCCACCGCCAGCGCCGCAGGCCGCCCCCGAGGCGGCGTCGCCGATCGACGCCCACCCCGACATGCTCGGTCACCTCGACCCGAAATGGGGTCCCTACCTGCGCATTGAGCCGGTGCAGGCCTACGACGGCTCCTTGCAGCTGCGCACCACCGGCAAGGTCGGGTTCGACGACGACCACACCCAGCGGGTCACGGCGCCGGTGGATGGCCGCGTGGCCGCCATCAAAGTCACGCTGGGCGAAACCGTCGCCGTCGGCCAGCCGCTCGTCGAGCTTTCCTCGGCGCGGGTGGCCGAGATGCAGAGCGACGCTAAAAAGGAGCAGCAGGACCTGCAGGTGGCGCGGCGCTCGCTGCAGCGCGCCCTGAAGCTGCGTGCCGATGGGGCGGTCAGCGACAAAGAGCTGGCGCAGGCGCACGCCGACTTGAACAAGGCGCGCGCCGAGGTCGAGCGCGCCGAGGCGCAGCTGGCCGCCCTGGGGGTGCGCCCTGGCGATCCCCTGGTGCGCGCGGCGCTTTTTGCCCGCGTCAACGCCTCGGTCGTGGAGCGCAACCTGTCGGTGGGCCAGGAGGTACGCGCCGACTCGGGCACGCCGCTTTTGACCCTCACCAACTTGGACCACGTCTGGGTCGGTGCCGACGTCTACGAGCAAGATTTGGGCGTGGTGCAGAAGGACGCGCCAGTCGAGCTGACGGTGAGCGCCTACCCCTCTCGGCGCTTTGCCGGCCACGTCACCTACGTCGGCGACGTTATCGACAGCGGCTCGCGCACCGTCAAAGTGCGGTGCACCATCGCCAACCCCAACCACCTGCTTAAGCCGGAGATGTACGCCAAGGTCGCCATCGCCTACCGCAGCCCCGCCGACGCCATTTTTGTGCCGACGCGGGCGCTGATCGCCGATGGCCAGCGCACGCAGGTGCTGGTGGTGCAAAACGCGCGTGAGGTGTGGCTGCGCAACGTCGAGGCGGGCAGCGCGCTGGAGGGACGCCAGCAGATCCTCTCTGGCCTGCGGGTGGGGGAGAAGCTGGTGGTCGACGGCGCGGTCTTTTTGCGCCATGCCCTGGGCGACTGAGGCCATGCTCGACGCCCTCATTAATTTGGCGGTCAAGCGCCGCCACCTCTGCTTGGTGCTCTGTCTCGCCTTCTGCGGCCTGGGCCTGCAGGTCCTCAGCCGCCTGCGCATCGAGGCCTTTCC
>JBBSTS010000054.1:0-7421 GCA_038235675.1 Myxococcota bacterium
CGGGGACCAGCAGGACGTCGTCGAAGGTCAGGGCGAGGGGGATTTCCATGGGGCCGTCTTACTGGGCCACGTCGCCGGTGGGCAACCCTTGCAGCGTTGACCCGGTGCGCCGATGTGGTACACCGCGAAAAATCCTGTAGACCGGAGATTTTCATGCCCTTTCGCTCCTTTGCCCCCGCCCTGCTCGTCGCCCTGCTGTTTGCGCCGCAGCTCGCCGCCGCCGAAGCCTCTGCCCCAAAGCTGGGCTACGTCGACATGGCCCGCGCCCTCAACGAGGTGGAGGACGGCAAGTCCGCCAAGGCGCGCCTCAAGGCCGAAATCGACGGCAAACAGAAAAAACTCGACGAGATGAAAAAGAAGCTGGAGGCGCAGCAGGAAGATTTGGCCAAGCGCTCCGACATGATGAAACCTGAGGCGCGGCAGCAAAAACGCGAGGCGCTGCAGCAGGGCATGGTCGAGGCCCAGCGGGTGTTCATGCAGCTGCGCCAGGACGTGATGGAGTCAGAGAGCGCCATCACCGACGAAATTGGCAAAAAACTGCGCGCCATTATCGAAAAAATCGGCGACCGCGACGGCTTTTTGACCATCCTCAACACCGAGGGTGTGCTCTACTACAAGCGCCACATGGACCTGACCGACGACGTCATTCACGCCTACAATAAGCAACACGGCAAAAAGTAGCGCCGACGTGGCAACGAGCGTCGAAGCGTTGGCTGCCCTATGCGGTGGCAAGGTGCTCGGGGATGCGCAGCTGCGCATCCACGGCGCCGCCGATCTGGAGGCCGCCGGGCCCACGGACGTCAGTTTTTTCGTCCAGCCGCGCTATTTGGCGGCGCTGCGCCGCAGCCGCGCCGGCGCCGTGCTGACCGCAGCGCCGGTGCCGGATCTTGGCTGCGTGCAGATCGTCTGCGCCAACCCCTACTTGGCAATGGCCCATGTCGCCCACGCCCTACAGCCCCCGCGCCGCCCCGCGCCGGGGGTGCACCCGAGCGCCTTCGTCCATCCCAGCGCGCAGCTGGCGACTGGCGTCCGCGTCGGCCCAACTGCGGTGGTGGAGGCGGAGGCCATCGTCGGCGCCAACTGCTGGCTGGAGGCGGGCGCCTTCGTCGGCACCGGCGCCGAGCTGGGTGAGGGCTGCCACCTGCATCCCGGCGCCCGCTTACTGCGGCGCTGTCGCGCCGGCGCCCGCACCATTTTGCACAGTGGCGCCGTGATCGGCAGCGACGGCTTCGGCTACGCCGTCGATGCCGCCGGTCAACGGGTCAAGATCCCCCAGCTTGGCATCGTCGAGCTGGGAGAAGATGTCGAGGTGGGCGCCAACACCACCGTCGACCGCGCCACCTTTGGCGCCACCCGCATCGGTCGAGGCAGCAAGATCGACAATTTGGTGCAAATCGGCCACAACTGTCAGATTGGCGCGCACTGCGTCTTCGTGGCGCAGTCTGGCTCGGCCGGCAGCACCGTCTTTGGTGACTTCGTCGTCGCCGGGGCGCGGGCGGGCTTTTGCGGCCACCTCAAGGTCGCGGCCCACAGCCAGTTTGGCGCCAATGCGGGGGTGCTGGGCCACATCAAGGAGGCCGGCACCTATTCGGGCTGGCCCGCCGAACCGCACGTCCGCTGGCGCCGCAACGTCGTGGCGCAAAAGCACGCCGAGCGTACGCTGCGGCGGGTCCAGCACCTCGAGACGCGCCTGGCGGCGCTGCACCCCCTCCTGCCCACTTAGAAGGCGCCATGCCCATCCATTCTTCCGCTGTGGTCCACCCCGACGCACAGCTCGACCCTTCCTGCGACGTCGGCCCCATGTGCGTCGTTGGCCCGCAGGCGCGCATCGGGGCGCGGACCCGCCTGCTGGCGCAGGTGGTCGTCCACAACCGCACCACCCTGGGCGCCGACAACGTCGTGCACCCCTTCGCCTGCCTTGGTGGCCTGCCACAGGACCTCAAATACGCCGGCGAGCCCTCCTGCTTGCGGATTGGCGACCGTAACGTCATCCGCGAGGCGGTGACCTTGAACATCGGCACCGCCAACGGCCCCATGCAGACCGTCGTCGGCAACGACAACCTGCTGATGGCCGGCTGCCATATCGCCCACGACTGCATCGTCCACGACCACGTGGTGGTCGCCAACGGCGTCATGCTGGCCGGCCATGTCGAGCTTTTTGACCACGCCATCTTGGGCGGCCTGGCCGCAGTGCATCAGTTCTGCCGTGTCGGCCGCCTGGCCTTCGTCGGCGGCGGCGCCATGGTCGCACAGGATGTGCCACCCTTCTGCATCGCCCAGGGCGACCGCGCCACCGTCGCCGGCCTCAACGTCGTCGGCCTGCGCCGCGCCGGCTGGGAGCGCGCCGCGATCCGCAGCCTGCGTACCGCGCTGCAGGACATCTACGCCTCGCACCAAAGCCGCGCCCAGGCGGTGGCGCAGTTGGCAACGCAAAATGGCGACGCAGCCGTGGCCGAGCTCTGCGCCTTTTTTAAGGATGCCGCGCGCGGCGTCTGCGGCGCCCGCAAAATCGCCAACGGCGAAGGCGACATGCCTGCCACGTCGCTGCCGGCTGCCGCCGCGCGAAGCGTGGCTTCGCCGACCCCACCCCGCCGCGTGCGACCTCCCCAGGATCGCGCCAATTAGAGGTTTAAAATGAACGCTGCCCCCCTAGGACTCGTGGCCGGCAACGGCGAGCTGCCCATTTTGTTTGCCCAGGCGGCACGGGCCCGCAACGTGCCGGTGGTGGCCCTGGCGCTGCTGGGCGAGACGCGCGCCGACCTGGGGGAGCACGTCGACGTACTGCACTGGCTGCGCCTGGGGCAGTTGGGGAAAATGATCCGCCACTTTCAGCGCGCCGGCGTCGAGCAGGCGGCACTCGCCGGCGGTGTCCCCAAAACGCGCCTGTTCAGTAACCTGCGCCCCGACTGGCAGGGCCTGCGCTTGCTCTCCTCGCACCTGCGCCGCCGCGACGACGACCTGTTGCGCGGCGTCGCCGACGCCTTCGGCGCCGCTGGGATCCAGATCATAGACTCCACGGCGCTGATGCCCGAGGTCCTTACCCCTGCCGGCGTTCTGTCGCGCATCCAGCCCTCGGCGCAGCAGTGGGGCGATTTGAACGAGGGGCTGGCGATGGCCCACAAAATCGGCGCGCTGGGGGTGGGCCAGACGGTGGTGGTGAAAGATGGCGCCGTCGTCGCCATGGAGGCCATTGAAGGCACCGACGCCTGCATCCGCCGCGCCGGCGAGCTCACCGGCCGGCGTCCGGCGGTGGTGGTCAAGGTGGCCAAGCCCACCCAGGACATGCGCTTCGACGTGCCGGTGGTGGGCATCGAGACCCTCGCCGCGATGGCCGCCGCGGGCGCCGACGTCCTGGGACTGGAGGCCGGCCGCACCATCCTCTTGGGACCGCAGAAGGTTCTGCAGGAGGCGGACCGGCTGGGCATCGCCTTGGTGGGGCTCGAGGCTCCCGAAGCCCCTTAGGCCAATTGACTAAAAACTTGGCAGGGTCGCACAGGCGCTGCAGTTGTTTACCTGCTGCACCGTGCCGACGGGGTGGCAATAAAAGGCGACCCCGGGCAGGCCGCAGTCCGGATCGGGGGCGCCGCAGTCGCAGTCGCAGCCGTCGGCGCGACCGCCGGCGTAGAACATCGGCCCGCAGGTCCACGCCAGCGGCACGCAGGTGCCCAGGCTGTTGCGAAATTGCGCCGCGGGGCAGGGCTGCTCCACCCGCTGCCGCGTCGATGCGGGTGGCATGGCCGGCCGCCCGCCACAGGTCGCACAGCTAAGCTGTGCCAGCAGCAGGGGGCCGCAGAGCGTCCTAAACCGCAAAGGACTCTCCACAGCTGCAGCTCCGCTTGGTGGTGGTGGCGACGAAGCGAAAGCCCGCACGCAGCACGTGCGGCTCGTAGTCGAGGGTGGTGGCGATAAGCAAGGTGAAGCTCTTCGGGTCGCAGACCACCTGCAGCCCCGCGACATCCCAAACGTGGTCGTTGGGGCGCGCCGCGTCGACGAATTTGCGCACATAGCGCAGTCCGTGGCAGCCGCCGGCCTGTACGCCGACCCGCAAAATGGCCGGCACCTTCTGTTTCTGCGCCAGATCCAAAGCTTTGCACGCTGCGCGCTCGGTTACCGTCAACATCCTGCAAGTATGGCCGCCCTGATCGCCGCTGTCGAGGGGTTTTACAGCACCTCCCGTTAGGGGGCGTTTTGCAGCAGGTCGCGCGCGACGACGATGCGCTGGATCTCCGAGGTGCCCTCGTAGAGGGTGGTGATGCGGGCGTCGCGGCTGTGGCGTTCAGCGGGGTAGTCCGTGCAGTAGCCGTTGCCGCCAAAAATCTGCAGCGCCTGGTAGGCAACGCGGTTGCTCATCTCGCTGGCGTAGAGCTTGGCTTTGGCGGCGAGCGGCCCGAAGCGCTCGCCGGCGTCCTTCGCCGCGGCGCTGCGCCACAGCAACATACGTGCCGCGTCAATCTCGGTCGCCATGTCCGCCAACATGAAGCCGATGGCCTGCAAGTCGCCGATGGGGCCGCCAAACGCCTGGCGCTCGCGAGCGTAGAGGCGGGCAGCGTCGTAGGCCGCCTGGGCGATCCCCAAAGCCTGAGCGGCGATGCCGATGCGGCCGCCATCCAACGTACCCATGGCGATTTTGAAGCCCTCGCCCACCTTGCCCATCAGCGCCGCCGCCGGCAGGCGCACGCCGTCGAGGTGGATCTGGCTGGTGCTGCTGGCGCGGATCCCCAGTTTATGCTCGTTTTTGGCGACGCTGAAGCCGGGCACGTCGGTGGGTACCAAGAAGGCGCTGATCCCTTTGACCCCCAAGGTCCGGTCGGTCATCGCCATGACCACGCAGACGTTGGCCTGTGCGCCGTTGGTGATCCAGTTCTTGGTGCCGTCCAGGCGCCAGCCGTCGCCGTCGCGCTCGGCCAGGCAGGTCTGGGCGGCGGCGTCTGAGCCCGTGCCCGGCTCCGACAGGGCGAAGCAGCCCAGCGCACGCCCATCCGCCAGGCGCGGCAGCCAGTGCGCCCGCGCCTGCGGCTCGGCGTACTTGAGCAGCGGGTCGCAACAGAGCGAGTTGTTGACGCTCATGATCACCCCGCAGCTGGCGCACCCCGCTGAGATCTCCTCGACCGCCAGTGCGTAGGCCACCGTGCTCATGCCGGCGCCGCCGTACTCCTCCGGCACCATCATCGCCATCAGGCCGAGCTCGGCGAGGCGGGCGATCTGGGCCTTGGGAAAGGTGGCGCTGGCGTCGAGTGTCGCCGCCATCGGCCGCAGCGCCTCGCGCGCCAGGGTGCGAGCGGTGCGCTGCACCAGCTCTTCTTCAGCGGTTAACGACAGGTCCATGACACAGAGTTAAGGGCCCACATCGGCGGAGTCAACGCGCAAGGCCTGCGTGCGCGCGTAGGCCTCGCGCCGCGGCACGCCGAAGAGGGCTGCGACGCAGGTGGCGACGTCGCGGGCGCTGACGCCCGCCGCCAAACAGGCGGCGATCGCCGCCTCATGCGCCGTTGGCGGCGGCGGCGGCGGCACCGGCGGCGGCCCCAGCACCAGGGTGCACTCGCCGCGCCAGGGCGCTTCATCGGCGGCCGGCTGCAGCGCCGCCAGTGGTCGGCGCAGGACCTGCTCATAGGTCTTGGTCATCTCACGACATAGGCAGGCCTGGCGCTGCGGCTGCGCCGCGCAGAGCGCCGCGAGCAGCGCCGGCAGGCGCCGCGCCGACTCGAACAGTACGACGATGCCGGCGTGTGCCTGCAGCTGCCTCAGGGCGGCACGGCGCGCCGCCGGCGGCGTCGGCAAAAAGCCCAAAAACAGCACCGGCTGCGGGCTGCGGGCGCCGCCGCCGAAGCCCGCCACCGACAGCGCCGCGGCCAATGCGCTGGGGCCCACCACCGGTGCCACCCGCAGCCCGGCGTCGTGCACCGCGGCGACGAGGGCAGCGCCGGGATCGCTAACCGCGGGGGTGCCAGCGTCGCTGAGGTAGGCGACCGCGTCGCCCTGCTGCAGGCGCGCCACCACCTCGGCGGCGCGCTGCTGCTCGTTGTGGGCATGCAGGCTGCGCAGCGGCCGGCGGATTTTTAGCGCCTGCAGCAGCAAGCCCGCGCGGCGGGTGTCTTCGGCGAACACCACCGCCGCCTGCGCCAAGCAAGCACGCAGGCGTGGCGACGCATCTTGGATGTCGCCCAGCGGCGTTGCCGCCATGAACAGGGTCCCCGGCTCTACCATCGCGGCCCTACCACGCTTCGAACGCGCCCTGCACCAGGGTGTAGGTGGGCGGCTGGCGCAGCAGGATGCCCAGGGCATCGAAGCGCATCGGCGGCCAGCCGCCACGCAGGGTCGCGAGGTAGGTGCGCGCGGCGGCGCTCAAACGCTGCATCTTGAGGCGCCCGATGCTTTCTAACGGCGTGCCGAAACGCAGCGTGCTGCGAGCACGCACCTCGACAAAACAGAGCGTCTCGTCTTGATAGGCGATGCAGTCGATCTCGCCGCGCGGGCAGCGGAAGTTCTGCTCCACCAGACGATAGCCCCGTGCCTGCAAGTAGGCGCACGCCAACGCCTCGGCGCGACGGCCGCAGGCCACGGCGCTTTGCTTGCCGGTGCCCACGGCCGTGCGCGAGGTTTTACTGACCGATGGCCGGGACGGCCGCCGCCCGCGCGATCTCGCTGACCGTGCCGACGCGACGGGTGTCTGCATCTTTGAGGCGAGCTTTTTTGCCACGCAGCTCGCGCAGGTAGTAAAGCTTGGCGCGCCGCACCTTGGCCGAAGCGACGACTTCGATCTTCTCGACGCTGGGCGAATGGACCGGAAAAATACGCTCGACGCCGACGCCCGAGGACATTTTACGGACGGTGAAGGAAGCGCGGTGGGCACCGCGGCAGAGGGCGATCACCTTGCCCTCGAACACCTGGATGCGCTCTTTTTCGCCCTCTTTGATGCGCACGTGGACCTTGATCTGGTCGCCGACGCGGAAGTTGATGTCGCGCCGGGTTTGTTCTTGCGCGATTGTTTCTAAGACGCCCATTGTCGCTCCTTTGGCCCCCTCCATGGACGAGGGCGGCGCGTTGCGGCGTCAGCTACCATCTCGACCCCAGCTTGGCAACCGGCTATTGACTGCGGTGGCACGATGGCGGGCGATGGCGCGATGATCGCCGCTGCGCAGCACCGCCGGCACGGCCTGGCCGTCGTAGATCGCCGGACGGGTGTACTGGGCGTACTCGCTGGCGCAGGTGCTGCTGTAAGACTCTTCGGCGAGCGACGCTGGATTGCCTAAGGTGCCAGGCAGTAGGCGCACCACAGCGTCGACCAAGGCAAAGGCGGCCGGGTCGCCGGCGGAGAGGACGAAGGGCCCCAGCGAGACGTCGGCATCGACGTACTGCCGGACGCGCTCGTCGACCCCTTCGTAGCGGCCGCAAAGCAGGACCATCCCCGGCTGCGCCGCCAA
>JBBSTS010000055.1:0-7392 GCA_038235675.1 Myxococcota bacterium
GCAGGCCTTCGTCAAAGACGCCCTCGGCGAGGCGGCACCGCGGCAGTTCTTGGCCCAGCTGTTGCGGGCCGGGCGGCAGGCAGGCCGCCATGGCCGCACCACCTGCCATCCGCGCGGCCCAATGCGCTTTTGGGTCAGCGCCGCGGCGCTGTGGCGGCAGCCGACGCCGGCCTCGGTCCAAATCGACGACCAGCCTGCCTCGCCGTGGCCGCCGCCGGGCGAGGGGCTGCCGCTGGGTCCGGAAACGACGGCGCGCTGGCGCGGCATGGGCCTGCGGCTGCGCATTTGGCGGCCGCCATGGGACGGCGCCAGGGCGCAGCAATTTGCCCTAGAAGGCAGCGAAAGTGTTGCATTCGACGCCGAACGTCTCCATTTTGGGTTAAAGTTGAGGCCGTGGCGGGCGGGCGACCGCCTGCAACCCTACGGGCTGAGCGGACACGTGAGCGTGAGCGACCTATTGACCAACCTTAAGATCCCCCGGGCGCTGCGCGCGGGGTGGCCGCTGGTCACCCATGGCTCAGAGATCCTCTGGGTGGTGGGACTGCGGCGCGGCGCTGCGGCCCCCATCGCCGCCCAAACTCAGCAAATTCTCTGCATGCAGGCAACTCGGCAGTACAAGGAGTGTGTAAATGAACTCGTCGCATAAAAAAACGGTCCTGCTGTGGGGCACCCTCATCGTCATTTTTTACGGTATCTATGCGTTGGTGAGCGTCAACCACGCCGATCTGTCTGAGGTGGGTTTCTCCGCTTTTTTGGACGCGGTGGACAGCGGCGCGCTCAAAGACGGCGAGGTGGAGGTCCGCAACGACCAGGAATTTTTGTGGACCGAAGCGAAGTCGCGCAAGCACGCCCTCGGTCACCTCTCCGACGACGTCATGCAGCGGATGCGCAAGAACGGCGTCAAGTTTCGCCTCGCCAGTGAAGACGGCGGTGCCCTGTGGCAGGCGTTTTTGATCAACTGGCTACCGATGCTGCTGGGCTTTGCCTTCCTCGTCTTCTTGATGCGCCAGCTGCAGGCCGGCGGTGGCAAAGCGATGAGCTTTGGCAAGTCTAAGGCGCGCCTGGTCTCGGAGAGCAACCCCAAGATCACCTTCAAAGATGTCGCTGGGGTCGACGAGGCAAAGAACGAGTTGGAAGAGATCATCGCCTTTCTCAAAGATCCCAAGAAGTTTACCAAGCTGGGTGGCCGTATTCCCAAAGGCGTCCTGCTCATGGGCCCCCCCGGCACCGGCAAAACCTTGCTGGCGCGTGCCATCGCCGGCGAGGCTGGGGTGCCCTTTTTCTCGATCAGCGGCTCTGACTTCGTCGAGATGTTCGTCGGCGTCGGCGCCTCGCGGGTGCGCGACCTGTTCGAGCAGAGCAAGAAGCACGCCCCTTGCATCATCTTCATCGACGAGATTGACGCGGTCGGACGTCACCGCGGCGCCGGCATGGGCGGGGGCCACGACGAGCGCGAGCAGACCCTCAACCAGCTGCTGGTGGAAATGGACGGTTTCGAGTCCAACGAAGGCGTGATCCTCATCGCCGCCACCAACCGCCCCGACGTCCTCGACCCGGCGCTGCTGCGCCCGGGGCGCTTCGACCGCCGGGTGGTGGTGCCGCGTCCCGACATGGGCGGCCGCGGCGAGGTGCTCAAGGTGCACACCAAAAAAGTGCCGCTGGATGCCTCCGTGGACCTCAATCTCCTGGCGCGCGGCACCCCAGGCTTCTCCGGTGCCGACCTCTCCAACCTGGTCAACGAGGCCTCGCTCATCGCTGCGCGCCTCAACCAGGCGCAGGTGACCCAGGCGGACTTCGAGCAGGCCAAGGACAAGGTGCTGATGGGCGCCGAGCGCAAGAGCATGATCTTGACCGAGAAGGAGAAGGTGATCACCGCCTACCACGAGGCCGGCCACGCAATCATGGCCAAGCTGGTGCCCGGCAACGACCCGGTCCACAAGGTGACGATCATTCCTCGCGGCCGGGCCCTGGGGCTGACCCAGACCCTTCCGGAGCAGGACCGCTACACCCAGTCGCGCAACGACGCCTACGATCAGTTGACCATGCTCTTCGGCGGCCGCCTGGCCGAGGAGATCGAGTTCGACGAGATAACCTCCGGCGCCGGCAACGACCTCGAGGTGGCCAGCAAACTGGTGCGCAAGATGGTCTGCAAGTGGGGCATGAGCGATAAGCTTGGGCCCATTACCTTTGGCGCTGAGGACGAACCCATCTTCGTCGGACGTGAGCGCGCCTCGACCACCGAGTACTCGCAACACACCGCGGAGGTCATCGACAGCGAAGTCCACCTCATCATGACCACCCACTATGCGCGGGCCAAGGCGCTGATGCAGGCCAATCACGGCGCCCTCAAACGGGTGGCCGAGGCGCTGATCGTCTACGAGACGCTGAGCGGCGAGGAGGTTTCGATGCTCATCGACGGCCAGGCGATGACCCGCGAGCCGCCCAAGGTGCGCATGTCGACCCGCGAGGAGGTCGACCGGCGCTTCAACGAGGCGGTGAAGAAGGACCGCGAAGAGGCGGCCAAAAAAGACAAGGCGTCCGACGGCGGCAGCAAAGATCAGCTTTTGGGACCCCTGGCCGGCCAGACCTGAGCCAGCAAGGGGCGCTGGACGTCGGCATGCCGGTCCACCCACCCGTGGCGCTGATGGGGATCCTGAACTGCACCCCGGATTCGTTCGCCGGGCCGCAAAGGTGGATGGGCGTCGAGCAGCAGCTGAAGCTCGCGGCCGCTCACGTGGCGGCCGGCGCCAGTTGGCTGGACGTCGGGGGCGCATCGAGCCGGCCGGGCGCCCGCGAGGTAGGGGTGCAGGAAGAGATCGACCGCGTCCTGCCCCTACTCGAGGCACTGCAGCGCAGCGCCTTTGATGCACGGATCTCCATCGACACTTGCCGCGCCGAGGTCGCGCGCTTGGCCCTGCGCGCCGGCGCCTGCATGGTCAACGACATCTCGGCGCTGGGCGACCCACAGATGGCGGCGGTGGTGCAGGCCGCCGGCGCCGGGATCGTTTTGATGCACATGCAGGGAACGCCGCAGTCGATGCAGCAGTGCCCGAGCTACGCCGACGTGGTTCGCGAGGTGGGGGCCTTCTTGGCGGCACGCAGCGCTCAGGCGAGGGCCGCCGGCATTGCGGCGGCGCAGATCTATCTCGACCCTGGCCTGGGGTTCGGTAAAACGCTGGCCCATAACCTGCGGCTGGTCGACGGACTGCATGCCCTGGCGTCGCTGGGACAGCCGCTGTGCGTCGGCGCCTCACGCAAAGCTTTTTTGGGGCAACTGTGTGGCCGAGCGCAGCCGACCGAGCGCGATCCGGCCACCGCCGCCTTGCTGGTGGCGGCGGTGCTGCAGGGCGCCCGGCTGCTGCGGGTGCACGACGTGGCGGCGATGGTCGACGCCGTGCGCGTCGCCACGGCCCTGCGCGCGACCGCAGCCGCACAACGGCCAGAGCACGTCGACACAGGGTAGCGCCGGCGGTAGGCTCCCTGGTAGTCTAAGGCGCTGAGGCTCCAAGGCGCCCGTAGCTCATGTGGATAGAGCACCGGCCTTCTAAGCCGGATGTAGCTGGTTCGAGTCCAGCCGGGCGCACCATATCAGGTCGAATTAGCAGAGGCGCACGGCAACGGGGAATAGTTGCCCGCCGCCGCGCGTTTGTCTGCTATGTCGACTCCTCTGCGCCCCGCGGCCCATTCCGAGGCCACCAGCACCACCGCGGCGGCGCCTGCCACCAAGCCTGATGCCGCTTTTTCGGCCGCCAAGGTTGCCGCGCCGGCAAGCGCGCCGCTTGCGGCCAGCGCCGCCATGTCACTGCCGGCGGCCATGCGGCCTGGGCAGCCAGCCGGCAGAGAGGCCGTCCTGCGGCTGCTGCCACCCAGCGCCCTTTGGGCACCTGGGTCGACGGCGGGGACGGGCGCCCAGCCGCCGTTGCCGCTGCACGAGCTGCCGGCGCGGGAGCTGTTCATCGAGCAAATTGCCGCCGCCTGTCGCATGCTCGACGACCCGCATGCCCAGCCAGAGCTGCGGGCGCTGCCGTTTTCGCCGGAGACCTTCCGCTTTGGCCGCAGTCAGCGGCTCAACTTGCCGCTGTGGGGGAAAGATGGCCGCATTGACTTTCGCCAGGTGCGCTTCGACCTCGACAGCATCGGCGCCGCGCTGGCCAGTTTGGCGGCGGTTGACCCGCAGGCCATCCTCGCCGGCTTTCGTGAGGTGCAGGCGGCAGAGCCCGCCGCCGAGGCCCGTGACGTGGGGGCCCTCTATCAAGTGCGCCTGCGCCTACAGCGGCGCGGCAGCCCCGCCCTCGACGGCGGCGTCGACCTGGTGCTCGACAGTGCCCTCCCTACCGACGGACGCGGCCGCCTGCTGGGGCAGCAGAGCAGCGGCGCCCTGCCGGTACGCGCCGCCGCCTGGCCCTACGTTCTGGCCAAAAGTTTGCTCAAGCTCTTTGCCGTGATGCAGGCCAATTTAGCGCCCGACGCCCCAAGCGCCGCAGCGCCCGGATGGGAAGAGGTGATCCGTGCCCTCTGCGGCCGCAGCAGCCGCCGCATCGACCTGCGCGACCCGACCAGCGCCGCCCCCGCGCGCGCGCTTCTGCAGGCGATGGCCAGCAGCCTCAAGCCGTCGCAGACACCGGGCATAGGCGGGCGCCCCGGCAGCGTCATTTTTGCCCCTTACGCCGAGCTCGGCTCGGGGTCCCCCTTACGCGGCGGACGGGTGCAGCCGACGCTGGGCGAGACAGGCCTGCGGGTGCAGCTGCTCGGCGGGATTTTGGACATGGTGCTGCTGTGCGACCATCCCTACAGCATCGTCGGCTTCGACCGCCTGGAGGACCCCACCTGGGTGCACCTCTACAATCCCCTCGGCTACAATCCACAGGCGACGCAGAGCGTCCACAAAGTGCGCCGCGCCAACTTTTTCGTCCCCGAAGACCTCGCGCTGATGCCCAAGGCACAGGGAACCTTGCGCCTGCCGGTGGCGGCGCTGCTGCGACTCGGCCGCAGCCTACACGTGGCAGAGTAAGCTTACAGCCTATCCCACCCGCCTTGAGGCTGGGATCACGGCGCACCTTGCACCTGCTGGGTCGGACGGCTATGCGGCCGCGATGTCGAAGCTTTGTTTGCTTTTGGGGCTCGCTTTTGCCGCACCGCGCGAGGAAAACGTCAACGATCCCACCGCCGTATCGCTGGGGATGGACCAGGAGGCGGAAGGATCGGCAGATCTGGGCCTGAGCGTCGAGGGATTGGGCGTTCTGTCGCTGCGCGGCGGCGACACCAGCATGGACAACGGCATCAACATCGTACTTGGGCAGCTCGAGATGCGCTACGTACGCCCCGCCTGGGGCCTGTATGCCACACCCCGCCTGCGGGTGATCAACCTGGCCAGCGGCCACGACCAGGGGGCCGCTTATTTGCAGCAGACCTACGCCTACGCGCGCCATCCCTGGGGCGACATCAAACTGGGCAAGATTTACCGGCGCTTCGGTCGTCTGTGGGACTACGGCATGTACGGCCCGCTGGTGGCGGTGCACGACATCACCATGCAGGCCGACTATGGCCTGGCGGCCGAGGGCGCCCCAGTGCTAGGCGGCGCCTGGTCGCTTGATTATGCGCTGCAGTACTTCCCCGTCGACGGCCGCAGCATCTCGCTGCACAACGCACCCCTGATCAGCAGCGCGTCGATCCGCCGGCGCCACATCGTCGTCGGCCACATCGCCCCCAACCTGCACTTCGCCGCCAGCGACGCTGCCGCCGTCGGCCTCAGCGGCGAAACTTTCGAGGTGCGCAGCGCCGACGGCCGCTGGCAGCGGGTCAGCCGCGTCGCCGTCGACGTCGATGCCACCCATGGGCCGATGCAGACCTTCTTCGAAGCAGGGATGCAGCGCGGCACCGACCGCCTGCCCGACCTTGGCAACGCTGCGAGCGGCGACAACCTGTTCGCCTGGGCTGGCATCACCTACGCCGCCCCCGACCTCAACGTCCGCTACAATCTGGGGCTGATGCGCTTCTTCGACGCAGCGCAGTCCCTCGAGGTGCTGCACCAGCCAGGCATTGAATTCATCGTCCACCCCCACCTGTCGCTGGTTGCCGAGGCGGCCATCTACACCACCAGCGATTTCACCGTCGGCACCTCCGACGGCTACCTCGAGCGCAGCCTCTACGTCGCAGCGATGGGAAACTTCTAGAGGCCATCTTACTAGAAATCCGGACCGAGCCAGGGTGGCTAGCTGGGGTCGATGGGCCGCGCGCGCGAGGGGCAATACCACTGCCCTACGCGATGTGAAGGGTTTTTGAGATGGCCTCTAGTCGCCAGCATGGTGGCGCCGCAGGCGCTGCGGCAGGGCGCGGACGCCGCACAGCACCGTGGCAGCGAGGTAAAGCAGCGCCATCGCCGGCAGCAACAGCGCCAGCTCGACCGCTGCGCGCATGCTGGTGGCCGCGACGCCGTGGCGGCTCAGGCCGGCCAAAAGCAGGCGCTGGCCAATTGCCAGCGCGGCGGCGCTCAGCGCCGCACAGAGGCCGATGCGGGCGGCCTGGCCGAGCAGCTGGCGGCGCTGCAGCGTTCTACGGCGGCGCTCCAAGGCGGTGAGCAAAAGGGCGGCGTTGAGCAGCGCCATCAGCGACGTCGACCACGCCAGGCCGGCGTGGCCGACGTGTAGGACCCTGATCATCACCACGTTGGCCAAAACATTGAAGGCCACCGCGGCGAGGCTGATGCGCATCGGCGTGCGCGCGTCGCCCTGGGCGATGAAGGCGGGCTGCAAAACTTTGATGGCGGCGTAGGCCGGTAGGCCGACGGCGTAGGCGGCACAGGCCTGCGCGGTGGCATGGGCGTCCAAGGCGGTGAAACGGCCGTGCTGGTAGAGCAGCCGGACGATGGGCTCGCCGCAGATGGACAGCGCCAGGGCCGCCGGCAGGGTGAGCACCAGAACCAGCTCGAGCGCCTGCGTCAGCGTCTGGCCGAAGGCGCCGTGATCTTTTTGCCCCAGCGCCCGTGCCATTGCCGGCAGCGCAGCGGTGGTGATGGCGACGCCAAAGACGCCGATGGGAAACTGCATCAGGCGAAAAGCATAATTCAACCAGCTGATCGGCCGGTCGCCGAGGCTGGAGGCGAAGTTGCTGTTGACGAAGACGTTGATCTGCACCGCCGCGGCGCCCAGCACCGCCGGCCCCATCAGCCGCAGCACCGCGAGAAAATCTGGGTCACCCAAGCGCAGCTCGAAGCGCGGCCGGTAGCCGTTGCGCCACAGCTGCGGCAGCTGCACCGTCCACTGCGCCAGGCCGCCGCACAGGGTGCCCACGGCCATGCCCACCATCGCGCGCCCTGCCCCGGCCACGCTCGCCGTGCCGCCGTGGTGGCCCCCCCAGAGCCCCTGCATGTACTGCGGCGCGAGGGCAAACGCA
>JBBSTS010000056.1:0-7203 GCA_038235675.1 Myxococcota bacterium
CGGCCCCGGCCAAGGTCGGGCTGGCGTAGCCCGTCAGCACGAAAGACGTCGCCGCCGCCGGCCAGACGACGATGCTGTTGTGATTGCCGTTGAGGTTGGGGTTGCCGACGTCGACAGCGCTGAGCACGGCGTTGGCGTTGGCGGTGCGCAGGGTGGCACCCAAAAAGGACGAGACCCCCGCCGCCCCTGCACTAAATGTGTAGTTGCCCGGCAGTGAGGCCTGCCCATCGTTGCTGCTGAAAGAAACGGTGCCGAGGTAGAAGCTGACGACGTTGTTGAAGGGATCTTTGGCAATGACCCCAAGGGTGCTGGGCGTGCCGGCGGTCGTCGGGGTCGCGTACCCGCTAACCACCAGGCGGCTGACGGCGGCGGGGGTGATGACGATGTTGTTTTGTGAGCCGACCAATCCGTTGCCCGCGTCCGTTGCCGCAACGATGCCGTTGGCGGTGGTGGTCCTCAACGTCACCGTTTGTAGCGGCGAGACACCCAAATGAGCGGGCGTAAAGGTAAAATTGACTGGTAGGGCCGCGGCCGCGTCGCTGCTGGAGAACGCCACCGTGCCGACGTAGCCGGTGGCGACGTTGGCAAGGTTGTCCAGGGCCGTGACGCTTACCGAACGGGCGGTGCCGGCGGCCGAGGGACTGAGGTAGCCGGCGACCGCCAGGCTGGCGACGGCGCCTGGACGCACGACGATGTTGCCCTGCTGGCCCATCAGCGCAGAGAAGCCCAGATCGGTGACGACGACGTTGGCGTTGGCGTTGGCGGTGCGCAACGTCACGGCTTGGCCACCAACGACGCCGGCGGCTCCAGGGCTGAAGGTGTAGTCGGCCGGAAGCAAGGCGTTGAAATCGCTGCTGCTAAAATGCACCGTGCCGAAGTAGGCGGTGGCGACGTTGGCGTAAACGTCTCTGGCAGTGATGGTCATCGAACCGCTGGTACCGGCAACGCTTGGCGAAGGGTACCCAGTGACCACGAAGGCATTGGCGTTGGCGGCAAGGACGACCAGGGCGTTTTGATTGCCAATTAAGCCGGAGTTGTTGACGTCGACCACTCCGATGCGGGCGTCGCTGCGGGCGGTGCGCAAGATCACCGTCTGATTGGGCGACTGGCCGGCGTAGATGGCGGCAAAGGTGAAGGCGCCGGGAAGCGTGGCTGCCATGTCGTTGCTGTTGAAGCTGACGGTGCCACGGTAGGCGGTCACGACGTTGGAGTAGGCGTCGCGGGCCGAGACGTTGACGATGCCGACGGTGCCGGCGATCACGGGGTTGGCAAATCCGCCCATCGCGAAGCTGGTGACGGCCGACGGCAGGACGATGAGACTATTTTGGTTGCCGCTGACGTTGGGGTTGCCGATGTCGCTGGCAAAGACGTTGGCATTGGTGGCGACGGTGCGCAGGGTGATGGCAACCGGGGCCGCGACGCCTGCGTCGCCGGCGCTAAAAGTGTAGGCAGTCGGCGGTAAAAACAGCGGATCGGAGCTGCTAAAGCTCACCGTGCCGCGGTAAGTAGGCGTGGTGTTGCCGAGCGCATCGGTGGCGACCATGTACAGGGTCTGCAGGCTGCCGGCAGTCATGGGGGTAAAAAGGCCGCTGAGGCGCAGGCGACTGGTTGCCAACGGGTTGATGACGATGGGCCACTGGTAACCGCTGAGGTTCGGGTTGCCGACGTCGGTGGCAACGATCTGGCCGTTGGCAGTGGCGGTGCGCAAGGTGACAGGCGCCGACAGCAAGTTGCCACCGTCGAGGGCGGCAAAGGTGTAGTTTCCCGGCAGGGTGGAAGCCACATCGTTGCTGCTGAAATGGACGGTGCCAAGGTAGCTGGTGGCTAGGTTGGCGAAGCTGTCGACCACCTGCACCGAGACGCTGCTTGCGGCGCCGGCAAGGTTGGGGCTGAGGTAGCCGCCAACGAGCAGGGCGCTCGGCGCCGCCGGAACGATGCGGATCCCTGTTTGACTGCCACTTAGACCGGCATCGAAGAGGTCGGCGGCGCTAAGGCTGGCGGCCGCTGCGGCGGTGCGCAGCGTGACCGGGATGCTCGCCGAGACGCCAAAATTGCCGGGGGCAAAGACGTAAGATGAAGCGGTGGTCATCTGCGCGTCGCTGCTGCTCACCGAGATGGTTCCCAGATAGGACTGCGCGATGTTGCCGTAGCTATCCATGGCTGTCACCGTGATGCTGCTGGCAATGCCGGCAACGGTGGGGCTAACAAACCCGGCCACCCGCAGCGATGTCGCCACGTTGCTCTGCACCACGATAGGCTGCTGAAGGCCCTGCCGCGCCGGCGTCCCCACGTCGACGACCCGCAGATACGCATTGGTGTCGGCGCTCACCAAGGTGACCGTCTGATTTGGCGAGGTGCCAAAATTGCCGGCCAAAAAGGTGTAAGTGGGGGGCAGCGTCGCATTGGCGTCGCTGCTGCTAAAACTTATGGTGCCGAGGTACTGCGTCAGGGCGTTGTGATAGAAATCCTGCGCCGTCACCGCGACGGTGCCCGGTGTGCCGGCCAGGCGCGGGGAGCTTAGGCTGGTCCACGCGAAGCCGCTCAGCGCGCCGGGCAGGACGACCAGCGGCCCCTGGCTCCCCTGCAACGCGGAGTTGGCGACGTCGCGCGCGGAGACGTTGGCGTTGCCAGCGGCAGTGCGCAGGATCACCGCCTGCGGCGTTGCGACCCCCTGCAGGCCGGGGGTGAAGACCAAATTGCTGGGCAGGCTGGCGTTGGCGTCGGTGCTGGCGAAGCTCACCGTACCGCGGTAGCCGGTGGCCACGTTGCCATACGCGTCCAGCGCCGTGACCAATAGGTTGCCGCCCGCTCCGGCGACGCTGGGGGAGCTCAGGCCAGTAAGCGAGAAGCTGACCGCCGGCGCCGCGCCGACGACGATGCCATTTTGGTTGCCCTGCAACGCGCCGTTGCCGACGTCGGTGGCCTGCAAAACGGCGTTGGGGCTGGCAGTCTTGAGCATCACCCCCTGGCCAGACGAGATGCCGGCTGCGCCGGGGGTAAAGACGTAGGGAGTCGGCAGCGCGGCCTGTGGATCGTTGCTGGTGAAGGCGACGGTGCCAAGGTAGCCGGTCACCGCGTTGCCAAAGGCGTCACGGGCCGCCACCGTCAGGCTGCCACTTCCACCCGCTACGCTGGGCGAGGGGAAGCCCGACACCGAAAAACTCGCGATGTTGCCGGCGGTGACCAGGATGGCGCGTTGATTGCCGTTGAGCGCGACGTTGGCACTGTCGGTGGCCGTCACCGTCTGAACGCCGCTGCTGCGCAATGTAAGGGTCAGGCCGCTACGCTGACCAAAATCGCCAGGCAACAACGTGGTGGAGGCCGGCAGGGCAGCCCGCAGATCGGTGGCGCTCCACAACACGGTGCCCAAATAGCCGGTCGCGACGTTCTGATAGATGTCCTGCGCCACCAGAGTCAGGCTGTTGGGGGTACCCGCGACGATGGGTGAAGCGATCCCACCGACCGCGTAGCGCGTGGGTGCCAGAGCCGAGATAAGAATGTTGTTCTGACTGCCAGTCAGGCCGCTGTACTGCGGATCGGAGGCGGTGATGTGACGGCTGCCGCTGCTGCGCAGCACCGCCCCGAGAGGGCGACTGAACCCTAGGTCGAGCGCAGCGAAGGTGTAGGCGCCCGGCAGGCTGGCCTGCAGATCGTCGCTGGAGAAAACGACGGTGCCGCGGTAGCTGGAGACGACGTTGGCGTAGCTGTCGTAGGCGACGACCACGACGTTGCCGCCCGTGCCCGCCGGACCACTGCTGGGAAAGCCGGCGACCGAGAAGTAATCGGCGGCCGCGGCTTGTACGACAATGTTTGCTTGACTGGCATTGAGAGCCGGGTTGTCGACGTCGTTGGCCGTAATGTTCGCGTTGAGCGCCAGCGTCTTGAGGGTGACGCTCAACGGAGACGAATTGCCGCCGCCGCCGGGCAAAAAGATATGGTTCGGCGGCAGAACTGCATTGGGGTCGCTGCTGCTGAGCTGCACCGTGCCGAGGTAGCTGGTCGCCAAGTTGTGGTAGCTGTCGTAGGCCGAGACGGTCACCGTGCCGGCGAGGCCTGCGGCGGCAGGGTTGTTGAAGCCGGCGACGCCGAGGCCGCTGATTGAGCCAGGCAGGATCCGGATGGGCTGCTGCAACCCCTGTAAGCTGGCGTTGGCGACGTCGCGCACGCGCACGTTGGCGTTGCTGTCGGCGGCAAACAGGGTGACGGGTTGGCTGCTGCTGATCCCCCCGTCGGGGGTGGCGAAGACGTAGTCGGACGGTAGGCTGGCGTTGGCATCGGAGGCAAAGAAGCGCACGGTCCCGCGGTAATCGCTGGCGACGTTGGCGTAGACGTCCAACGCGGTAACGGCCACCGAGGAGGGCGTCCCAGCGGCGTTGGGCGAGAGGTAGCCGGCGACGTTGAAGCGGTTGGCGTTGCCGGCGAGGATGCGGATCCCCGTTTGGTTGCCGTTTAGCGCCGAATTAAAGACGTCGGTCGCCGTGATCCGCCGATTGCTGCCGGCCACGAAGAGCTGCGCCGACAGGCCACTGACGCTGCCAAAATTGGCCGGCACGAACGTGTAGTTGCTTGGCAGCACCGCCGAGACGTCGTTGCTGGTGAAGCTGACGATGCCGGCGTAATTGGTCACCGTGTTGTTGTAGGCATCCTTGGCGTAGACGCTCAGCGAGCCTGCGACGCCGGCGAGCTGCGTCGTGGGAAAACCATCTACCCGCAACGTGTTTGCGTTGGCGGGAACCACGCGGATCGATGCCTGCGTGCCGCGGACGTTCGCATCGCCCTGGTCGATGGCGGTCAGAGACGCATTCGGCGACGCCGTCACCAGCGTCGCCATTTGCGCGGTGCTGCCCTGGTCCAGCGCGCCAAACATGGTGGGCGAAGGCAAAAGGGCGTTGACGTCGTTGCTGCTAAAGGCGACCGTGCCGCGGTAGGCGCTGACGACGTTGGCGTAGGCGTCGCGCGCTTCGACGGTAAATGAACCGGGAACGCCGGCGCTGCGCGGGCTGGCGTAGCCGCTCAGGACCAGGCTGCTCACAGCGCCAGGAAGGACGACCAAATTATTTTGCGAGCCCGTGAGGTTGGCATTTTGCGCGTCTGTAGCAACGAGCGTTCGATTCGTGCCAGCGCTGAGTAAGTTGGCGGCCAAAGGCGGCGAGACGCCCATGTGCACCGGCAACAACGTCAAAGGCGACGGCAGGCTGGCCCACGCATCGTTGCTGCTGAAGGCGACGGTGCCCTTGTAGCTGGTGACGACGTTGGCATAGGCGTCGCGCGCCGAGACCACGAGGTTGCCGCCGCCGCCAGCAAAGCTCGGGGAGGGGTAGCCGCTCACCGCAAGGTTCTGCGCCAGGTTGGCCATAACCACCACGCCGCTTAGACTGCCGCGAACCGTCGCGTTGCCCTGGTCGGCGACGCTCAGCGTGGCGTTGGGGCTGGCGGTGCGCAGGGTGACCGACAAGGGCGGCGAGGTACCCGCGAAGGGAGCGGTAAAGATGAGGCTGCTGGGAAAGCTGGCGTTGGGGTCGCTGGAGCTTAGGGCGATGGTGCCTCGATAGCCCGTGGCAACGTTGGCGAAGCAATCTTGGGCGACGACGTTGATGCTGCCGACCGTGCCGGCCAGCCGCGGCGAGCTCAGGCCGGCGACGCCAAAAGACGATGCCGCGCCGGGCTGGACGTAGATGGGACTCTGACGACCGCGCACAGAAGGCCGCGCCAGGTCGGCGACGGTGATGTTCTGTGCCCCGGCGGTGTAGAGGGCGACGGGAAACTGTGCCACCCCACTGTCGCCACCGACAAAGGCGTAGTCGGTCGGCAAACTTGCTAGGGGGTCGGTGCTGCTGAAATGCACCGTCCCAGCATAATTGGGTACGGCGCTGCCATTGGAGGTAAGTGCCGCGACACGAATGCTGCCGACGTAGCCCGCCGCCACCGAGGCGGGAAAAGTGTCGACCCGCAACATCGCGGCGACCTGGCCGCTGACGTAGACGTTCAACAACGTGCCGATGACGTTGGCGTCGGCGGCGTCGGTGGCGGTGAGCGAAAAGGTGCCGTTGTCGTTGAAGGTCACCGTGGTGGATAGGCTTCCCAGATCGTTGGGCGAAAAGCTCAGGGCATTGGGCGTCTGCGCCGTGACATCGGTGGTGGTCACCGACACGGTGCCGCGGTAGCCAGTGGCGACGTTGCCGTATGCGTCCTGAGCGATCACCGTGACCGCGCCGGGGAAGCCGCCGGTCAGAGGGCCCGGCGGCATGCCAAAGGCGAAAGTGGCCGCGGGTCCGGGACGCACCTGCAACAGGTAGTTTGGGCTGGCGACGTTGGCGTTGTCGGCGTCGGCCACGCGCACAAACGGGCTCGGGTTGGCGGTGCGCGGCGTAAAATTGAAGGAGGCGACGCCGGCGTCGAGGGCCTGCAACGCGAAGGGCGAGGGGCCTGAGCCATTCGGGTCGCTGCTGCCGACGGCGATGGTGCCGCGATAGCCGGCGTTGAGGTTGCCGTAGGCGTCGCGGGCGCTGAGGGTGAGCAGCACCGGATTGCCGGCGACGGTTTGATTGCCGCCGCCGAGGGTCAAAGCCTGGACGACGTCGGCGTCGACCTGCACGACGAAATTGCCGTTGATTGCGGGCACGGCCCGATCGGATGCCTGCAGGACCTGCAGGCCGGCGGTGCGCCAGACCAATCCCCCCGGCAAGCTGAAGCTGCTCTGGCCCAACGGCCAAACCAGGTCGCTCGGCAGGCTCGCGAGGGGGTCGCTCGAGGCGAAGCGCACCGTTCCGCTGTAGTTGGTGGCGGGGCCACCCAGCGCATCTCGGAGTAACAGGGCGATGCCCGCAGGCAGCCCCGCGACGGTGGGCGTCGGCGTGCTGAGCACGAAGTGCGGCCTGGCGAGCACCTGCAGGGCCGCGATGCGGCCGACGACGATCGGCTTGTCGACGTCATAGACGCCGAGCGACTGCGTGCCGGGGGTCGCAAAGCTCACCGACAGGGCGGGAGATCGGCCCGCATGTTGGGCGGCGAAGACGAAGTTGCCCGGCAACTGGGCGCCGGTGTCGGAGCTGTCAAAGCGAACGGTGCCGCGGTAGGTGGCGTCGACCTGCCCCGTTCGGTCCAGGGCGACCACCCGCAGCGCCTGCGCCACGCCGATGGTGGCCGGGTCCGCACTCTGGAGGGTGAAGGCGGTGGTGCCGGTGGCGATGACCGGCACGACGC
>JBBSTS010000057.1:0-7196 GCA_038235675.1 Myxococcota bacterium
CGGCGCGACAGGCGTCCCAGCCCCATACCTTGCACCGCCACCATCAAAACGCCGATGAAAGCGAAAAGGCGCCCAGCGTGTTGGGCGGTGAACTGCAGGCGCTTCTGGGTAAACATCACCAGGCAGACCTCCATCATCGAGAAGCCAAAGATCTGCATGAAGATAAGCAGCAACAGGATGAGCGGCGCTCCCTGCTGGCGCAAAAATTGCCACCGTTGGCGATGCACCGCCGCATGCCGGGCGCCGGCCGGCAGCACTGTTTTTGCCAGGCTCTCGGGCAAAAACAACGCGGCCAGCACGAGGTTGAGGGCGCTGAGGCCGGCGGCGGCCCAGGCGGGCATGGCGGGGTGAATTGCACTGAGCTCGCCACCCATCGCTGGGCCGAGGACGAAGCCGACCCCGAAGGCGGCCCCCATCAGGCCCATGCCCTTGGCGCGGTCGGCAGGCGCCGTGCGGTCGGCGACGTAGGCGCTGGCCACCGCCATGTTGGCGGTGCAGATCCCCGAGGCCAGGCGCGAGGCCAACAGCGCCCCATAAGAATCGGCCTGCGCGTAGAGCATCCAGGCCACCGCGTTGCCGGCGATGGAGATCAGCAGCACGGGACGGCGGCCGATGCGGTCGGAGAGTTGGCCCCACAGGGGGGCAAAGACAAACTGCATCAGCGAGTACGACGCGAACAAGGCGGTGATCTGCGGCGCGCTGGCTCCCAGTCGCCCGGCGTACAGCGGCAGAAGCGGCACCACCATGCCAAAACCGATGAGGTCGAGGGTGACGGTAAAGAACAGCACGGCCAACGCTTTGGGCATCAGGCCGCCTCGCCCAGCCGCGCACGCGCCAGCACCAGGCCGATGGCCTTGCGCGCCAGGGTGTGCAGGGGCGCATGCAGCGGCTGCGCACTGCGCCGCCAAGCCTCGTCGGGCGCCTGGACAGGCGCCGCGACAGCAAAGATCTGCGCCCGCACCTCCCGGTGGGTGAGGGTATGCGGCAGCTCGCCGAGCAGCTGCTTGGTCGGCCCCACGCGCGCCTGCAGGGCGGCGCGCGCCAGAGCGGCGCTGGCCCCCTGGGCGCTGGGCAGCTCCCAGAGCCCGCCCCACAGCGCTGCGCGCGGGCGGCGCGTCAGCCATACCGCGTCGCCGTCAACCGCCCAGGCATAGGCGACGAACAACTTTTGCCGCGGCGCTTTGGCCACCGCCGTCGGATAGGCATGCGGCTCGCCCTCGGCGTACGCCCGGCAGCTTCTCTGCCACGGGCAGCGGCCGCACAGCGGCTGCCGCGGGCGGCAGATCATCGCCCCAACCTCCATCAGCGCCTGATTGAGCTCGCCCGGCGCGTGGCGACTCTGCAGCCGCTCGGCTAAGCCCCAGAGCAGACGTTTGCCGGCGCCGCTGCGCGGCGGCGCACTTAGGGCGAAATGGCGCGACAGCAAACGCTCGACGTTGCCGTCCACCAGCGCCGCCGGCAGCGAAAACGCGATAGAGGCGATGGCGCCGGCAGTGTAGGCGCCGATCCCCGGCAGCGCACGCAGCGCCGCGACGGCGGCGGGCAGCGTCGTGCTGCCCTGCGCCACCAGCTGCAGCGCCGCCTGATGCATCAGACGCGCGCGGCGGTAGTAGCCCAGGCCGGCCCAGGCCTCGCAGATCTTTTGCTCGCCGGCCGCCGCCATCGCCTGGACGCTGGGGAAGCGGCGCAAAAATGCTTCGTAGCGCGGCACGACGGTGTCCACCTGCGTCTGCTGCAGCATGATCTCCGATACCCAGATGGCGTAGGGATCGCGGCTGCGGCGCCAGGGAAGGTCGCGCCGGTGAGCGCGATAATAGGCACGCAATCGCCGACGCAGGGCCGCCACGGTCGCCGCCGGCAGCAGCTGCTCCGGCGTGAGCAGCGCAGAAATTTGGGGCGGCACAGCAACCACACCCAGAGCGCTAGCACAGCGGCGGGCCATATTATAGCGGGCCTTCGGTCGCACCTTCAACGAACTGGCGCACCACCTGATCGGTGCTGGTCGCAAGCTCGCGCGGCGGCGCGAAAAAAAGCGCCCGGCCGCGGTGCAGAAACAGGACGCGGTCGCACAGGGGCAGCAGCGCCGGCAGGTCCTGCGAAACCACCAGGGTCGCCATCTGCAGCTGGTCGGTAAGCTGCCGCAGCAGGCGCAGGATGCGCGCCGTGGTCTGCGGATCAAGTCCAGCGGTGGGCTCGTCGAAGAGCCCCAGCTGCGGCCCCGCGATGGTCGCCCGCGCCACCCCCAGACGCTTCTGCATGCCGCCGGAGAGCTCCTTGGGGAAATTGTGCGCGGCGCCCTCCAGCTCAACGTCGCGCAGGCGGGCCAAGACGCGTTCGCGCAGCGCAGGCGGCGCCACCTGCTGGTACCGCAGCGGCAACGCAACGTTGTCGAAGACGTCGAGGTCGTCGAACAGGGCGTTGTTTTGAAAGGCAAAGCCTACCCGTTGACGAGCAATGCCGTCGATGTGGCCGGACTCGAAGGGCTGCAGGCCGGCGAGGGCCTTGAGCAGCATCGACTTGCCGGCCTCAGGCGGCCCCAACAAACCGACGATCTGGCCGCCTTTAAAGCTTACGCTGACGTCGCGCAGCAGCCAGCGCCCCTGCCGCCGCAGGCCCAGGCCGCGTACGTCGATCATCGCGGCGCCGCACTGGCGTCGAAGCGGCGCAGGTAGCGGCTGGTGGGCGAGCGCCGCCGCATGTCGGCGACGGCCGCCCGCGCGGCCTCTTTGCCCTGCTGCGCCAAGAGCTGGGTGAGCTCGAAAAGGGCGAGGTCGTAAAAGCGCGAGAAATGATGGTCTGCAGCGGCGCCGGGGTGGGCGTCGTCGCCCCGCAGCAACGCCGCGTAGGCGTCCACTGCGGCCGCCACATCGCCGCGGGCGCGATGGGCGCGCGCCTGCCAAAACCACCACGGCGCGAGCCAGTTTCCGCCCCGCGCCAGCTCGCGGCTGCATGCCGCCAGCGCCAGGGCCTTCTCCGGCTGCGTCGCGGCCGCCCGCTGCAGCAGCGCCTGGACGATGCGGCCACGCAGCGCGTGCGGGTCGCTTGCGGGCGGCAGCACGGCGCCATCCTCCGGCCAATTCGTCAGCAGCTGCCGCAGCAGCGCCTCCTCGGCCGCCGCCCCACCCTGCTGCCGGGCCAGCGCCCGCAGCATCACCAGCGCCCTCTGTGCCGCCGGCGTCCCCGGGTAGGTACGCAGCAAGCGCAGGTAGGGGGCCGGCGTCGGAGGGTCGAGCGCAGCCAGGCGGTAAAGCAGCAGGGCACGGTCGTTGGCCGCCGGCAACTGCGGCAAAAGTGCCGCCCCACAGCGCCGCGCTGCCGCCCCTTGTCCGGCGCGCGCCGCCAAGGCGCACAGCCGCAGGCTCGCCTGCGCCCGTGCCTCGGCCGTCGGCCCCCCCTGGCGCAGCCGCTGCAGCGCGGCCTGGGCCCCTTGCCAATCGCCACGGCACTCGGCGCGCCAGGCCTGCGCCTGGGCCGCAGCCATCGCGGCCGACGGTGCTGGCGGCTTCGCCGTCGCGGGCGTCGCCGTCGCCAAAAACCACAGCCCCCACCCCGCCCAGACGCACGCGCGTCGGACGGACCACGTGCCCCTCACGTCTGCAGGCGGCGGCGACGCGACAGCCAGCGTCCGAGCGACACCTTGTGCAGCCGCGGCGCCACCAGGGCGCGGCCCAGCGCGGCCCCAAACAACATGCTGGCGCCATACAAGGCCAGCACCGGCACCACCGGCAGGCCGTGGAAGGTCCACTCGTAGCGCGCCAAAATAAACAGTGAGCCGGTCACCGCGCCGCCGGCCACCAGGCCCATAAAAACGATGAGCCCCAACGCGTCGATGTTGCGGGCGATGGTGTCGAGGCGATCGTTCTCTACCTGGAGCCGCAGCTTGCCGGACTGCAGGTCCATCAAGATCTGCGAGGCGGTCAGCGGCAGGTCGCGGGCGACGTCGCGCGCCCGCAACACGTTGCGCAGCGCGCTTTGTCCCACCTCAGGGAGGGCAAATTGCCCCTCGAGCAGCTGTTTGATCAGCGGTTGCGCCAGCGCCAGGACCTCGAGCTCTGGATCGAGCTCGCGGATCACCCCCTCGACGGTCATCGCCGCTCGCGCCACCAGGGCATACTCGCTGGGCAGGCGCAGGCCAAAGCGTGCCGCCAATTCGAACAGCTCGCGCAACAGTTGGGCGCCGGCCACCTGTGCCAAACCGTGCTCCGGCTGACCATAGCGATGAAAAAGGGTGGCGACGGCGTCGCGCAGCTGGTGGATGGAAAAGCGGGCCTGCGCCACCCCGACGCGATAGAGCATGCGCGCCACCGAGCTGGCGTCGCGCAGTCCAATCGAGACGATGAGCACCACCAACGTCTCGCGCATGGCGTAGGACACCTCCCCCACCGAGCCGAAATCTATCAGCGCGAGGGTGTTGTCGTCGCGCACGAAACAGTTTCCGGGGTGCGGGTCGGCAGGAAAGAGGCCGTCGACCAGCAACTGGTCGAAGGCGGCGTGCACGACGCTGCGGGCGATGGCGCGGCGATCGTGGTGGGCGCCCAAATCGTGCAGGCGGGTGCCCTGCATCATCTCCATGGTCAAGATGGTCGCCGAGCTAAGCGCCGTGTACACCTTGGGAACCACGTAGCTTCGGGACGTGCCCTGCAGGTTGGCGGCGAAGCGGCCGATCTGCTGCGCCTCGTGGGTAAAATTGAGCTCTCCGAGCAGGGCGCCCTCGAACTCGTCAACCACCCCGCGCGGGGTCACCATGCCGCTCTCGTCGATGATCGCCTCGGCCAGCTGCGCCAGCACCCGCAGCAGGTCCAAATCGCTCAAGATCTTGCCGCGAATGTGCGGACGCTGAACCTTGACCGCGACGATCTCGCCGGCATGCGTCTTGGCGCGGTGCACTTGTGCGATGGAGGCACTGGCGAGGGGCTGCGGCTCGAAGTCGGCAAACAGCGCCTCGACCGGCCGCGGCAGCCCGGCGCTCAAAGCAGCAGCGAGCTCACCGGCGGCCAACGGCGCGACGTGATCCTGCAGCCCCGCGAGGGCGGCGGCAAAGCCGGGCGGCAGAAGATCGCCGCGGGTGGAGAGCACCTGGCCAAACTTGATAAAGGTGGGCCCGAGCTCCTCGAGCACGGCGCGAAAACGCCGCGCCATCGCCGCCTGCTTGCGGGCGCCGTCGGCAGTCTGCGCCGTCGGTGCCCTGCTGTGCGGCCGGTCATGCAGATAGTGGTCCAGGCCGTGGCGGGCCAGCACCGCCGTGATCTGGCGCAGGCGCCCCACCCACGAGGCCATCGGGGCTTAGGCCGGCAGCTGCGGGTAGAGGGGATAGGCGTCGGTCAGCTTGGCCACCGCCGTCGCCACCGACCGCAAATTGGCATCGTCCTTGGGCTTTTTGAGGACCTGGTCGACGAGTTCGGCGACGGTGTGCATCTGCGCCTCGCCCATGCCGCGGGTGGTGACCGCCGGGGTGCCGAAACGCAGGCCCGAGGTGACCCAGGGCTTCTGCGGATCTCCATTCACCATGTTTTTGTTGGCGGTGATCCCGGCGGCATCCAAGGAGGCCTCCGCCAGCGCGCCGGTGATCTTCTGCCGCCGCAGGTCGAGCAGCACCAGATGGTTGTCAGTGCCGCCCGACACCAGGCGGTAACCCAAAGCCGCCAGGCCCTCGCCCAGCGCCACCGCGTTGCGGCGGATCTGCTGCTGATAGGCGATAAACCCCGGCTGCATCGCCTCGCGCAGGGCAATGGCCTTGGCCGCCACCATGTGCATCAGCGGCCCCCCCTGCATGCGCGGGACGACCGCCGAGTCGAGGCGCTTGGCGTGCGCCTGTTTGGCCAGGATGAGGCCACCACGCGGGCCCCGCAGGGTCTTGTGGGTGGTGGTGGTGACGAAGTCGGCGTGCGGCACCGGATCGGGATGCTCGCGCGCCGCCACCAGGCCGGCCAGGTGGGCCATGTCGACCAACAGGTGCGCCCCTACCGACTTGGCGATGGCGCCGAAGTGGGCGAAGTCTATCTGCCGGCTGTAGGCGCTGGCGCCGGCGATGATCAGGCGCGGCCGATGCGCCTCTGCCAGGCGCTGCACTTGGTCCATGTCCAGGCGCTCGTCGTCGGGACGCAGGCCGTAGTGATGGGCCTTGTAGATGCGGCCGGAGAAATTGACCGGCGAGCCGTGCGTGAGGTGGCCGCCGGCAGCCAAATCCATCGCCAGCAGCCCGTCGCCCGGCGCCATAAAAGCGAAAAAAACCGCCATGTTGGCCTGGCTGCCCGAGTGCGGCTGCAGGTTGGCGTAGTCGGCCCCGAACAGGGCGCAGGCACGCTGCGCCCCTAAGCGCTCGACGATGTCGACATGCTCGCAGCCGCCGTAATAGCGCCGGCCGGGGACCCCTTCGGCGTATTTGTTGGTCAGCACCGATCCACCCGCCGCCAGCACCGCCTCGCTGGCGTAGTTCTCGCTGGCGATCAGCTCGAGGTTGTTGCGCTGGCGCCGCAGCTCGCCGAGCATGGCGGCGTAGATGTCCGGATCTTGCTCGGCGATGGGACCGAAGCCGGCCACCTCAGCTGGGCCGCTGGGCAATGGCCGCGAGCTTGTCGAGGCGCCGCTGATGGCGGCCGCCAGCAAAGGGCGTGGTGATAAAGATATCCAGCAGCGACAGGGCCACCTCGACCCCCACGATGCGGCCCCCCAAACAAAGCACGTTGGCGTCGTTGTGGGCACGGCTCAAATGCGCCGAGACGCCCTCGACGCAGAGGGCGGCGCGAATGCTGGGGATGCGGTTGGCGCTCAGGCTCATGCCGATGCCGGTGCCGCAGAGTAAAACGCCAAAACGGGCCCGACCCGCGAGGATGGCGGCAGCAACTGGTGGCACGAAATCGGGGTAGTCCACCGAGGTTTCATCGGGGGCGCCGTGTACCTCGGTCGTATGGCCTTTGCCGTTTAGGTCGTCGACGAGCTGACGACCCAGGGGAAGGCCGGCGTGGTCCCAGCCAAAAACGAGGTGCATGGCGGCTCCCGAAATTACGAGTTCCTGGCCTGTGCCTGCGACGGCTGACCCTTGGAGATAAAGGCCAACGCGTCGCCGACGGTGCGGATCCCTTCGGCCTCGGCGTCGGGGATCTGCATCTTAAACTCGTCTTCGATGGCCATCACCAGCTCGACGATGTCGAGGGAATCGGCGCCCAAATCATCGATAAATGACTTGTCTTTTGCGA
>JBBSTS010000058.1:0-7077 GCA_038235675.1 Myxococcota bacterium
GACCCGTCAGTCTACGAAAAGAGCGGGAGGGCGAGGGGGTGGGTGCCCATGGCCCAGACCCAAAGCAATGGTTTTTGAGCTGCGCCGAGTAGAGAGCGTCGGGCAAAGTTCGGTCGCCATCGGCGGGCGAGGAAATGTCGCGACGGGCTGAGCCGCCGCCACCGCCCCACCCCGCTCCCCTGCGGCCCCCTCTATTTAGGCTTCCATGGGATCTTGACCGTCGCACGCAATGTTTAGGTCCTTCAGGGCGGCCTCGGCCGCTTTGGGGTCTAGCTGGCCGTCTTGCGCCATGAGCGCCAAAACAGCCGCGACGATTGAGGGAACGTCGATCTCGAAGTGGGCGCGTAATGCCTCGCGGGTGTCCGAGCGGCCGAAACCGTTGGTTCCCAAGGGGAGGAAACGGGCGGGGATGAAGCGGCTTACCAGACTGGGAAGCTCGCTGATCCAATCGCTGACCGAGACCACCGGCGCCTTGGGGTGGCTGCTGCGGATCTGCGCGGTGATGTAGGGGACCTCAGGCTGCTTGGTGGGGTGTAAGCGGTTGCGGCGCTCGATGGACCGGGCGTCCCGGTACAGCTGCTGGTAGCTGGTGATGCTCCAGACTTCGGCACCGATGGCGTACTTTTCAGCCAGCAAATCGCGGGCCTGTAGGGCCGTCTGAACCTGGGGGCCTGAAGCCAGCAACTTAACCACCCTCTTGTGGTTGCCGGCCGGCTGTAGGCGGTACATGCCCTTGAGGATGCCTTCGTCGCAGCCGGCGGGCTTGGCCGGCATGGCATAATTTTCGTTGTAAAGGGTGAGATAATAAAAGACGTCAGCCTTCTCCTCCAACATGCGTCGAAGGCCCTCTTTGATGATCGCCGCGGTCTCGTAGGCGAAGGCCGGATCGTAGGCCAGGAGGTTGGGGATGGGCTGGGCCAACAGCTGCGAGTGGCCGTCGTCGTGCTGCAAACCCTCGCCATGCAGGGTCGTGCGGCCGGCAGTGGCCCCGAGCAAAAAGCCGCGTGTGCGTGCGTCGCCGGCGGCCCAGATTTGGTCGCCGGTGCGTTGTAAGCCGAACATCGAGTAAAACATGTAGAAGGGAATGGTTGGCACGTCGTGGGTGCTGTAGGCGGTGCCGGCGGCGACGAAGGAGGCCATCGAGCCAGCCTCGGTGATCCCCTCCTCGAGCAGCTGGCCGTCCTGCGCCTCGTGGTAGTGCAGCAGCATCTCCGAGTCGACGGGGACGTACTTCTGGCCGTGGGCGGCGTAGATGCCAAACTCGCGGAAGAAAGCGTCCATGCCGAAGGTGCGCGCCTCGTCGGGGACGATGGGGACGACGTACTTGCCGATCTGTGGATCGCGCAGCAGGTTGCGCAGCAGGCGGACGCAGGCCATCGTCGTCGATACCTGGGCGCTGCCTTTGCTGCCACTGGAAAATTCGCTGAAGGCGCTCGCCTCCGGCAGTGCCAGGCTGACCGTGCCACGCGGGCGGTAGGGCAACGAGCCGCCTAGGGCCGCGCGGCGGGCGTGGAGGTATTCAATCTCGGGGGCCTTTTTACCCGGGTGGTAGTAGGGCGGATCGTCGAGCTGGGCATCGCTGATGGGGATCTCCAAGCGATCGCGGAAAGCGCGCAGCTGCTTGGCGTCCAGCTTCTTCATCTGGTGGGTGACGTTGCTGGCCTCGAAGCCGCCGCCCAAAGTCCAGCCCTTGACCGTCTTGGCTAGGATGCAGGTGGGCTTGTCGCTCTGGGTGGCAGCGAGGTAGGCGGCATAAAGCTTCTCGTCGCTGTGGCCGCCGCGACGCAGCTTGCACAGCTGCGCGTCGCTGAGGTGCTCGACCAATTTGCCCAGCCGCGGATCGGGACCGAAAAGCTCCTGGCGGATGGTGGCGCCCGAGCTGACGGTAAACTTTTGGAAGTGGCCGTCGACCAGATCGCCCACCCGCTGCACCAGGGCGCCGTCGTGGTCGGCAGCAAACAACGGATCCCACTCGCTGCCCCAGATCACTTTGATAACGTTCCAGCCGGCACCGCGGAAGGTGGCCTCGAGCTCCTGGATCACCTTGCCGTTGCCGCGCACCGGCCCGTCGAGGCGCTGCAAATTGCAGTTGATGACGAAGGTGAGGTTGTGCAGCTTCTCGCGCGATGCGACGCCCAGCGCGCCAGTGGTCTCCACTTCGTCGCACTCACCGTCGCCCAAGAAGGCCCAGACGCGCGACTTGGAGGTGTCTTTGAGGCCACGGTTGTGCAGGTAACGGTTGTAGCGCGCCTGGTAGATGGCGCCGATGGGGCCCAGGCCCATCGACACGGTGGGGAACTGCCAGAAGTCGGGCATCAGCCAGGGGTGTGGAGACGCGGTGCGCCCGCCGCCGGCGCCTTCGCGGCGGAAGTGCTCCATCTGCGATTCACTGAGGCGCCCCTCCAAAAAGGCACGCGCATAGATCCCCGGGGTGGCGTGTCCCTGATAATAGATGAGGTCGCCAGCCGCATCGCCGCTGCCGGCGGCATTGCCGCGGCCGTGGGGGCCGGCGAAGAAATGCGAGAAGCCGACCTCATAGAGGTTGGCCGACGAGGCATAGCTGGACATGTGCCCGCCGATGCCACTGAAGTGTTTGTTGGCGCGGCTCACCATCATCGCGGCATTCCAGCGCATCATCTGGCGCAGGCGCTTTTCGACCGCGAGGTCGCCCGGGTAGGCGGGCTGCGCCGCAGCGCCGATGCTGTTGATGTAGGGGCTCTGGACCAAGGGCGGCAGCTGCACGCCCAGCTCGCCTGCATGCGCCAGCGTCGAGGTCAGCACCTGTCCGGTGCGGTAAGCGCCGTCCGCCTGCAGCAGCGCATTGACCGACTCCCGCCATTCGGCGGTCTCGGTGGGATCACGGTCTGCGACGTCGGGATAGGATACAGGGGCCATCTGGGGGGGATAGCACATCCTTGCCATGGCGGCTAATTGTTCTAAGACTCAAGCGCCTTTGGGGAGCAGAAAAGCCGCGGGAAAAGGATGCGCATAGGCCGTCCCCTCGCCCAGCTTGAGGCGGCCTTTGGGGCCGAGGCCGCGGACCAGACGTACGGGGTTGGCACTAAACGTGTGCACGGCCTGGCTGAACAGCTTCTTGGCGTGGTCCTGCGCTGTGCGGTCGACCTCGTCGGCAAGGGGCTCATAAATCTTGCCGCCAGGGTAAACGCCAGCGGGCACGTCCGCGGTCACCAACAGGCCCACCTCGGTGGCCGTACGGTCCTGGCCGCTCTTGCAGCCTACGTGCGGCACCATGCCGCAAAGGGCGAACGCGTGGGCCAGCTGCAGCAGCTCGAAGCCGGTGGACAGAGGACCTGTCTGCAGCCCGCCGGCCAGGCTGCGGTTGTTCAGCCCCATCGACAGGGCCTGCACCGCCATGCGCTCAGAAGGACTCAACTTGCCCTGAAGATCGCCGTAGGTCATCACCATCAGCGCCAACCAGGAGCGCTTTTCAGTCAGGGTATGGCACTGCATCATGCTGTGAGCCAGGCGCCGCATCGCTGGCGTCGCCCGCGACCCCGGCAGGATGCAGGCCGCGGCGAGGCGCTCGAAAAGCGCTTGGCTGGCCGGCAGGTTGTGGACCCGAGCCCGCAAAACGGCGCGCTTCGACGTGGCCTGGGACGACATCGGCAGGTTGTAGAGCAGTGGACGCTTGATCACGAACGTTTGCTCGCCCACCTGCCGCCTAATGCTGTCGGCCTTGCCAAAGACTTTGTCGATGGCGCGGCGCTGCTGCCGCAGGTAGCGCCGCTCTTCACCACCAGGGCGACCAAACCAACGCAACAAGATGCCGAAAAAAGCTTTTTTGCGGCTGCGGTCCATGGCCGTAATGACGACGGGGGAAAATATCGGCCGTCCCTGATCATCCCGGGGAAGCTGGTGAGGCTTGCAGACCGCCGCCCCGAAGGCCAGCAGCTCCTCGATGCGCGTGGGTGTGTCCGCCCGTGCCGAGCGCACGCCCAACAGGTGGTGGTCGCGCGAAATAAAGCCTAGATTGGCGTTGTAATCGCGCAGGTTCTTGTTGGCGCGCGCGCCATCTTTTTTAATCGCATCGCTGGACAGCGTTTTGAGAGGTTTGTAGGTCAAACCCATGCCATTTTTGCTGACTTCCAGGTGACCAAAGCTCTGCGCATAGGTCTTGCCGCCCACGCGCATAAACGCAGGCTCACGCGGCGTGATGCCAACCATGTGATCGGTCAGATCCTTGCTGATCTTCCCGAGGCGGCGCAGATCGCTGTCGCTCGGTACTCTGACCCCCATGGCCTCTCTGCCTCGCCGTGCTTTATTGGCCTTGAAGCTGGCATGGGCGAAGCGAGCGTCGGCCGCGAGAAAATGCGGCAGGAGGCTTAACAGCGGCATGCACTTCTGCGTGTAGCGTGCCAGAATCGAGTTTTCGCTGGGGTAGGGGCGACGTGGTAACGGCCTCTGCCCCGGCGCTGGGCCCATGGCGGGTGTCGTGGAAAATTTCAACGTCGAGGGGGTTATTTTTATCATCTTGGTTCTACACGCGGCGCCCGTGCGGCGGTTAAATTTTTCTCCCACCCGGTCTGACATCCCCCCCCTCACAGACGCGACGCAGCAAGTCTGTGGCGCCAAAGTGCGCCTGGACGCCGACCAGTCCGCCGTGCTATACGCTCCCCAAGCGGCGGGGCCCTCTCGCCCGGAACCTTAAATGGTTGGAGACACTGTTCATGAAATCAATTCGCCTACCCCTTCTGACTTTAATGGGCCTCACGGCCTGTGGAACGCAGCCACTCAGCCTCGACGATGCCGCCGTCGCCTACAAGGCGTTCAAACAGTCCGAGGACGCCTTCAAAGGCCGCTCGGAAGATGAGCAGCGCGTCAATTGCGATCACGGCAGCGTCGTCGGCATGACCCCCGCGCAGGAGACCGCCCGCCTGCTCGGCAACGAGCAGCACAAGAGCACCTGGATGCAGTGCGACATCGACGGCGTCGTCCTGCACGGCGAAGTCAGCGCCAGCCGCAGCAAGCCGAAGGGCGCCGAGAAGGCGCAGGCCGCCTACGCCATCGAGCACCTCGGCCGCCTCGACTTCAAGGGTGCCATCCAGGGCGCCTGCGACATCGAGCGCACCGAAAACGTCGTCGTCGACGCCGACGGCAACGAGCTGCGCACCGCCAAAGTGAACAGCTTCTGTGGCTACGAAGTCGAGAAGCTCGAGGAGGCCATCGATCAGAAGGCCGACAAGGCCGAGAAGGCCGACAAGGCCGAGAAGCCCGACGTTCAGGTTTGCAGCCGTCCCCGCGTTCAACACCTCGAGACGGCGGCACAGAACAGCGCCGACCACGCTGGGCAGGCTGCGGCCGACGCCAAGCAGGCCGCCAAAGAGGGCGCTGCCGACGTGCGTGACAGTGCTGCCGAGGCCCGCGACCGCGCGGCCGAGCAGGCTGTCGACGTCAAAGAGGGCGCCAAGGACGCCGGCAACCGCACGGCCGACGCCGCCAGCAACACAGCGGGCGCTGCCCGTGACAAGGCTGGCCGTGCGGCTGAGTCGGTCAAAGGTGCTGCCACCCGCGTGCGTGAGCGTGCCGGCGACACCGCCAACAAGGGCGGCGAGAAGCTGCGCGCCGGGTTTAACAAGACCCGCGTTTGGGCAGGCCAGGTCGGCCAGAGCATCAAAAACTCTGCCGTCTACGTAAAGAATAAGGTTGCTGCCGGCGCCTCGCGCGTCAAAGGTTGGTTCATCGGCACCAAAGACAAAACCGCCGAGACCCTCAAAGAGGCCGGCCACAAAGTGGGCGACGCCGCCCGCCGCGCTGAGGCCGAGGCCAGCAACGCAGCCCACCGTGCCGACGCCCGCGTCAAGGCCGAGGCTGACGCTGCCGCCCAGGCGCAGGCCGACGCCGCCGCTCAGGCACAGCAGGCTGACGCCCGCTAAGAAGATTTTACGCCTGTTTTTCAGGCTAGATGAAGCCGGGAGCGTGAGGTCCATCACGCTCCCGGTTTTTTTTGCCCAACGACTTCTGCCGAGGGTCGGCGCTTGGCTTGCGTGACGACCCTTGATGCTTCGCGCAAGAAGATAAAATTATCACCGTATATGCAGAAATACCCCCATCTCACTCAGGCGGCGATGCCCCCAAATATTCCCACCTCATAGCCCAGTTCAAGGCCGCATGGGCGCCAGCCACGTGTGCGGGTCCTGCGGCACGCCGTCGTGGCGGATCTCGAAGTAGAGCACCGTGCCGCGCAGCGAGCCGGTGTCGCCCACCCGTCCGAGGCAGCTTCCCTCTGCCACCGCCTGCCCCTCCTGCACCGCCACCTCCTCGAGGTGGGCGGCGAGGCTGTGGTAGCCCTGACCGTGGTCGACCAGGACGAGCTGACCGTAGCCACGCAGCCAGCCGGCGAAAGCGATGGTGCCGGCGGCCACCGCCTGCACCGGGGCGTGGGCCGGCGCGGCGATGTCCCAGCCGTTGTGGGCGGTCACGGTGCCGAAAGATAGCTCGGCGCGCTGGCCGAAGGCGACGTGTACCGGACCGCGGGCCGGACGCGGCAGCTTGCCGCGCAGCCGCACGAAGTCCACCCGCTTCGCAGCACCGGGCGTTGCGGCTGCCTGCGGCGCGGCCTGGGCCACCACCTGGCTTAGGTGGCGCTGAGCGTCGCGGCGCTCGGCGGCCAGGGCGGGGAGGTTCTGCGAGCTCTGACGCACTTCCTGGACGTAGGCCGCGCGGCGCCGGCGGTGTTGGGCGAGGGCACCCTGCTCTTCCTGACGGGCGCTGAAGGTCTGCTGCAGGGCCGCCTGCTGCGCTTCCAGCTGGCGCTGCAGGACGATCAGATTGGCCTGTCGCGCCTGCAGATGCTGCAGGGCATGCTGGTCTTTTTGGGCCACGAAGTGCAGGACGCGCTGGGTTTCGGCGAGGTCGCCG
The DNA here is from genome assembly GCA_038235675.1 of Myxococcota bacterium. Lineage (GTDB taxonomy): Bacteria > Myxococcota > XYA12-FULL-58-9 > XYA12-FULL-58-9 > JBBSTS01 > JBBSTS01. The sequence continues at coordinate 6,880 of JBBSTS010000058.1, forward strand.
AAAAAGCCGCTCTCGACCGCGGTCAACAACACCGGCGCCGCCGGCAGCCGCGCCAGAGCTTGCAGGCGCTGACGGTAGCTGGTGCGACCCTGCGCGACCTGCTCGGCTACCTCGGCGTGGTCTCGGCGCAGCCGCTGCAGGCGCGACTCGAGGGCCTGGCCCTTCTGCTGCGACTGGCGCAGCGCCTGCAAGGTGCGC